>JBILSW010000354.1:0-3993 GCA_044371895.1 Rubrivivax sp. | reverse complement strand
CCAGGGCGGCAGCTTGCCCGTGGCTTGGCGCTTGTACCTGCCCAAGGATTGGAGCGAAGACGAGGCGCGTCGCGACAAGGCCGGCGTTCCCAAGGACGTCGGGTTTGCGAGCTTGCGGCTGCGCACTGCCGCAGCCTTGCTCAGGAATCTGCCAAGGTGTCCGCGCTGACTACGCGCAAACGCAGGGTTACGTTTATGCCACACGTTCCTTCCACCGGCGAACGGCCGCCACGGCCGCGGCGCGATGCGCTCAGCCCTGCTGCTGCTCAAGGAAGCGCTGCGCGTCCAGCGCCGCCATGCAGCCGGTGCCGGCCGAGGTGATGGCCTGGCGGTAGACGTGGTCCTGCACGTCGCCGGCCGCGAAGACGCCGGGGACGCTGGTCATCGTGGCCATGCCGTCCAGCCCGGTGCGGGTGACGATGTAGCCGTCCTTCATCTCAAGTTGGCCCTTGAAGATGTCGGTGTTGGGCTGGTGGCCGATGGCGATGAAGCAGCCCTTTAGGGGCAGCTCCCTGGTGCTGCCGTCCTGCGTGCTCTTCAGGCGCACGCCCGTGACGCCAGTGTCGTCGCCCAGCACTTCGTCGAGCGTGTTCCACAGGTGCAGCTCGACCTTGCCGGCTGCCACCTTGGCCATGACCTTGTCGATCATGATGGCCTCGGCGCGGAACCGGTCGCGGCGGTGCACCAGGTGCACCTTGTCGGCGATGTTCGAGAGGTACAAGGCCTCCTCGACGGCCGTGTTGCCGCCGCCGACCACGCAGACCGCGTCGCCGCGGTAGAAGAAGCCGTCGCAGGTGGCGCAGCCGCTGACGCCCTTGCCCATGAAGACCTGCTCGCTGGACAGTCCCAGGTACTTGGCACTGGCCCCGGTGGCGACGATCAGCGTGTCGCAGGTGTAGCTGCCGCTGTCGCCCTTGAGCCTGAAGGGCCGCTCGCGCAGGTCGACCTCGTTGATGTGGTCGAACACCATCTGGGTGTTGAAGCGCTCGGCATGCTCCAGGAAGCGCTGCATCAGCTCCGGGCCCTGCACGCCGTGCACGTCGGCCGGCCAGTTGTCGACATCGGTGGTGGTCATGAGCTGCCCGCCCTGGGCAATGCCGGTCACGAGCACTGGGTTGAGGTTGGCGCGGGCGGCGTACAGCGCCGCGGTGTAGCCGGCTGGGCCGGAGCCCAGGATCAGGACGCGGGCATGGAGCGGGGTGGTGGACATGGTCGGAACGAGGTGGTGTGAAGAGTGCCGTCGCGCGCCGGCGACGTTCGGATGGTGTGCCAGGGGCTGCACCCCTGGGGCGCAAAGCTTGCCATGGGCACAATAGCTCCCGATTCGAGTCCGATTCTTGCAGAGCGCGCCGCCGAGCACCCGCCTGCGACCACCCGAGGAGCCCACCGCATGTCGATGTTGTCCAATCTGGACCTGATCCGCCGCGTGCCGCTGTTCTCGATGCTGACGGCCGATCAGGCCCAGGCGATTGCAGACAGCGTGGTCAAGCGTCGCTTCCGCCGCGGCGAACTGGTGGTCGAGCAAGGGCGCAAGAGCAACGCGCTGTTCATCCTGCTCAACGGCCGAGCCCGGGTGCTGACCTCCGACACCCGCGGCCGCGAGGTCATCCTGGCGGTGCTCGAGGCCGGCGACTACGTGGGCGAGATGAGCCTCATCGACAACGAGCCCCACAGCGCCACGGTGCGCGCCGAGATCCAGACCGACATGCTGGTGCTGGCCCGCGCCGACTTCGCGCGCTGCCTGCCCGAGCACAGCACGCTGGCCTATGGCGTGCTGCGCGGACTGGTCAAGCGGCTGCGCAACGCCGACCGACAGATAGAGAGCCTGGCCCTGCTCGACGTCTACGGCCGCGTCGCGCGCACGCTGCTCGACATGGCCGAGGATATCGACGGCACGAAGATCATCCGACACAAGGTCAGCCGCCAGGACATGGCCAAGGTGGTTGGCGCCTCGCGCGAGATGGTCAGCCGCGTCATGAAGGACCTCGAGGAGCGCGGCGTCATCGAGACGCAGGAAAGCGGCTCGGTGATCATCAAGGAGCGCCTGACGAACGATTGAGCCCGGGCATGCCGGGCCCGGCCCGGCATCGGCCAGAATGCCGGGCATGAGTTTTCCCCTCGGTTCGCTGCAGGGCGATTCTGGAGACGCGATCGTCTCTGGTGCAGTCGCCGACGCCGACGGTGCGCCCGGCTGGCGTCGCAAGGCCCGCCTAGGGCTGGGAGCGCTGGCGCTGCTTCTGTTCTTCCTGGCGATGGCCACCCGGCATGCGGGCGACCCCGCGTTTTCCACCTCAGGCACGGGCGAGCCGGTGCGCAACGCCGTGGGCCTGTTGGGCGCGCGGGTGTCCGACCTGGCGCTGTTCCTGTTCGGCTGGTCGGCTTGGTGGCTGCTGCCGGTGGCGCTGCGCGCCTGGCTGGGATCGCTGGCGCGCTCGCTGCGCGGCGAGCCCGCGCCGACACCGGCCGCCCGGGTGCAGGTGCTGCTGGGCCTGGCGCTGCTGCTGGCGGCCAGCTGCGCGCTGGAGTGGACGCGCCTGTACCGGTTCGAGCCCGTGCTGCCGGGCCAAGCCGGCGGCGTGCTGGGTTGGTGGCTGGGGCCGATGTCGATGCAGTGGCTGGGCTTCGCCGGCTCGGGCGTGCTGTGGATCGCGGCGCTGCTGGCCGGCAGCTCGCTGGCGCTGCGCTTCTCGTGGCTGTCGGTGATCGAGTCGGTGGGTGCCTGGGTCGACCGCCTTCGGGAGCGTCGCGTCGAGACCCGCGAGCGCGCGGAGGATGTCCGCCTGGGAGAACTGGCCGCGCGCGAGCGCGAGCACGTCGTGGTCGAGGAGCGCCAGGCGGTCGAGGAACACCCGCCGGTGGTGGTGGCGCCCCCCGCCGCGCCCCCCGCGCCCTCGGCCCGCGTGGCCCGGGAGCGCCAGCAGCCGCTGTTCGCCGAACTGAGCGACAACCGGCTGCCGCAGGTGGACCTGCTCGATGCCGCCGGCAACCGCCAGGAGACGGTGACGCCCGAGTCGCTGGAGATGACCAGCCGGCTCATCGAGAAGAAGCTCAAGGACTTCGGCGTCGAGGTCCGCGTCGTGGCCGCCAGCCCCGGCCCCGTGATCACGCGCTACGAGATCGAGCCCGCCACTGGCGTGAAGGGCGCGCAGATCGTCAACCTGGCCAAGGACCTGGCGCGCTCGCTCAGCCTCGTGAGCATTCGCGTCGTCGAGGTCATCCCGGGCAAGAACTACATGGCGCTGGAGCTGCCCAACGCACGCCGGCAGACCATCCGCCTGTCCGAGATCCTGGGCTCGGAGGTCTACAACGCCAGCGCCTCGCTGCTGACCATGGGCCTGGGCAAGGACATCATCGGCCACCCCGTGGTGGCCGACCTCGCCAAGATGCCCCACTGCCTGGTGGCCGGCACAACCGGCTCGGGCAAGAGCGTGGGCATCAACGCGATGATCCTGAGCCTGCTGTACAAGGCCGAGGCGCGCGACGTGCGGCTGATCCTGATCGACCCGAAGATGCTCGAGATGAGCGTCTACGAGAGCATTCCGCACCTGCTGGCGCCCGTCGTCACCGACATGAAGCAGGCCGCCAACGCGTTGAACTGGTGCGTCGGCGAGATGGAACGCCGCTACAAGCTGATGAGCAAGCTGGGCGTGCGCAACCTGGCCGGCTACAACCGCAAGATCGCCGAGGCCGCCGAGCGCGGCGAGAAGATCGGCAATCCCTTCAGCCTGACGCCCGAGGAGCCCGAGCCGCTGGAGCGGCTGCCGCACGTGGTGGTGGTGATCGACGAACTCGCCGACCTGATGATGGTGGTGGGCAAGAAGATCGAGGAGCTGATCGCGCGGCTGGCGCAGAAGGCCCGCGCCTCGGGCATGCACCTGATCCTGGCCACGCAGCGGCCCAGTGTCGATGTGATCACGGGCCTGATCAAGGCCAACATCCCCACCCGCATCAGTTTCCAGGTCAGCAGCAAAATCGACAGCCGGACCATTCTCG
>JBILSW010000353.1:0-3994 GCA_044371895.1 Rubrivivax sp. | reverse complement strand
TTGGTGGTGGCAAACACCGGCTTGGTGGTGGTGCCCGACACGTAGGCCGTGCTGCCGCGCGGGTTGTGGTGGTTGAGCAGCGGCAGGATGCTGGGGCCCGCCCCTGCCGACTGCTGGCGCTGTCGCACCGCGTGCTCGATGCCCATGAACACGCTGGCCGCCACGCGCGTGGCGTCTTCGAAGCGCACCAGGCGCTTGAAGCGAGTGTCGGCCTCGCCGATGAGATCGACCTGTCGCGCGTACCACTCGGCGGCGATGCGACGCAGGTCGCCGAAGTGCTCCAGCCGGACGCGGCCGTCGTCGCCGCGGTAGTAGCGGGAGAGCACCTGCGAGGCCACCCAGAACTCGACCTCCTGGTCGCGCAGGCGGTCGATGTCCAGGCGCAGGGCCTCGCGCTCGGCGGAGAAGGCCGTGCCGAGATCGGTGTGTGCCGGGTTGCGCGTGAGGTCGAGTCGGAACAGGGGCCCGCCGTCGAAGTCGGCCTCAACGCGTTCGGCGCCGTACTCCAGCTTGTAGCCAAGAAGCCTGGGAAAGCTGATTTCGAGCGCGGCGCGTTCGGGCAGGGTGCGGATGGCGACCGGCTCCACCACGGGCGGTGGCTCGACCTCGCCGCCGCGGAAGAACTTGAACGGTACGCCAATGATGTGGGCGTACTCCGGGGGGAAGCGGCCGGTCTTGGGGTCCAGCAGGTAGTGGCGGCGGCGCAGTGCCCGGCCAGCCACCTGCTCGCAGAGCAGTTGCGAACCGAAGGCCCGCACGCCGACGATGTGCGTCACCGTGTTCGCGTCCCAGCCCTCGGTGAGCATGCCCACGCTGACCACGCAGCGCACGTGCTGGCCCAGCTTGCCGGGCCGCCCGACGGTGTTGACCACCTCGCGCAGCAGGTGCGCATCGGTGAGCGACTCGACCGACTGCTCAGGATGGGCAATGCGCCAGTCGCGCTTGAAGGCTTCGATCTCCGGCGCGAACACGCGCTTGAACTCGTCGTCGATCTGGCCCGAGTGTTCCAGTGCGTCGGAGTCGATCAGCAGGGACGGCGGGCGCTGGCGTTGCGTGCGGGTGACGGGGTCGAAGTTCGAGAACAGCGGGAGCACACCGGGCACCGCCATCGGCCGGCCATCGGCATCGGCACCTTCGTAGCCGGCGATCTTCTTGAACACCTCCTTCGACACCGTGGTGTTGCTGCACACGACGATGAAGACCGGCGGGCTGGTAAGGAGGTCAACGCTTCGCTCGCCCTTCTGGCGCTGCCCCTGCTCGTAGGCCACGTAGTGGCGATAGAACTGCTCCAACGCGTTGAGCAGCAGCGAGGGAAGTTGAGGCGGAGGCTCTGCGACGACCGCCTTCGATGACTTCTCGGTGTTTGCGGCCTTGCCAGACGCCTGGTCGTCCTTGCGCTGGGTGCGCTGGCCCTTCCGCGGCAGCAGTTCGCGGCAGTGTTCGTACAGGTTGCGCAATACCGGCTCTTCGATGTGTTGCGCGCTGTCGTCCACCGGAAGGAACGGGATCTTGACGAGGCCCGCCTCGATCGCTTCGATCAAGCCGAAGTCAGTGACCACCCAGGGGAAGTAGCTGTACGCCGGCCAACCCGAGCCCACCAGGTAGTACGGCGTGGCCGAAAGGTCATGGACGGCACGAACCTGCCAGCGCCGCGCCACGGCACAGAGCCCGCTGTACCAGACGGCGGCACGCTCGTTCTCGGTGGCGCTGTTCTCGTCGTCAGTGTCGCGGCCCTTGGCCCTGGGCAGGTAGCAGTGATGCGCCTCGTCGTTGAGCACCAGCATGCGCCGGCCCGGCTTGAAGCCAGGCAGCAGGCGGCGCAACACACCCGAATCGTCTTCGCGCGCTTCCACCTTGCGGCCGTCAGCGCCCAGCTTGCCATCGAGCGGGCTCTTCTTGTTGCCGCCGATGAGCCGCGGCTCGAATCCGTGGAAGTTGGTGATCGCCAGGCGGGCGTTGAGGCCCGCCATCAACGGCACGTAGGCCGGCGGCACGAGCTTGCGCTGGCGGTAGTAGTCGGTGGCGTCGTGGTCGGCCAGGGTCTGGGTGTCGAGCCGCAGAACGCCCAGCCGGTCGCGGATGGTGACGCCCGGCGCCACCAGCAGGAAGTAATCGGCGTAGCGCGGGTCGTTGCCGTAGGTCTGGCGGTTGAGGTAGTGGTACAGCACCAGACAGGCCATCACGACCGTCTTGCCGGTGCCGGTGGCCATCTTGAAGGCGATGCGGGGCAGCGTCAGCTCGGGATCGCCGGCACTGGCCTGTGCGCGCGCAAGCTGGCTGAGCAGGTACGTGCCGGCGTTGCTCTTGTCGGCAACCTCGTTGAGCCAGATGGCGGCCTCGACCGCCTCGCGCTGGGCGAAGAAGAGGCGGTGATGGTCCGCTCGTTCGGGGTTGTTGAACCAGTGGCTCAGGAGGTCGCGCGTGACGCGGCTGGTAACGCCGGGATAACCATCGGCCCGCCAGCGGCCGAGCTGCTCGCGCAACAGGTTGACCAGGTGGTTGCGGTAGTTCGCCGCCAGTTCATTGATGTCGTAGAGCTCGCTTTGCGCCTGCACCGCCAGCGGCACCTGGGGTGTATCGGGCGCAAAGACCCGGCGGCCTGGACGGCGGTCGCGGTAGTCGAGGTGGCCGTCGGAACCCGTGGCGAAGTGGTACTCAGGCTCGTCGTAGGGGCCGTTGAGGATCGGGCCCTGCTCGCCCTTGGCGGCGCCAGATGCGGGCTTGCGGGGAGGGCGCCGTTCAGTCATGGATGGATGCTAGCGAGGCGCGCCACCGCCATCGCCTGCACCCTGGCAGGGCCGATCGGCGAGCCGAACCCTTCGACATGGAGCCCTCGACAAGCTCGGTCTCCTGCTCAGGGCGAACGGGGTGTGCCGCCCAGCCGCGCCGCCAGCTCGGCCGCCTTGCCGGTGTACGAGGCCGGCGTCATCGCGAGCAACCGGGCGCGGTCGTCGGCGGGAATGGCCAGCGCCTCGATGAAGCCCCGCATCAGCTCGCGCGTGATGGGCTTGCCCTGCGTGAAGTCCTTCAGCTGCTGGTAGGGGTCGGGCAGGCCGTGGCGGCGCATCACGGTCTGCACAGGCTCGGCCAGCACCTCCCAGGCGGCGTCGAGGTCGGCGGCCAGCGCGGCCTCGTTGACCTCGAGCTTGTCGAGGCCGCGCGCCAGGCTGTCCAGCGCCAGCACGCCGTAGCCCAGCGCCACGCCCATGTTGCGCAGCACCGTGCTGTCGGTGAGGTCGCGCTGCCAGCGGCTGATGGGCAGCTTGCCGCTCATGTGCACGAGCAGCGCGTTGGCCAGGCCGAAGTTGCCCTCGGCGTTCTCGAAATCGATCGGGTTGACCTTGTGCGGCATGGTCGAGCTGCCGACCTCGCCCTTCTTCACGCGCTGCCTGAAGTAGCCCAGGCTGACGTAGCCCCAGACGTCGCGCGCCCAGTCGATGCCGATGGTGTTGGCGTGCGCCACGGCGTCGAACAGTTCGGCGATGCCGTCGTGCGGCTCGATCTGGATGGTGTAGGGGTTGAAGACCAGGCCCAGTCGCTCCTCTACCACCTGGCGCGCGAAGGCCTCCCAGTCGATGCCCGGGCAGGCCGCGAGGTGGGCGTTGTAGTTGCCCACCGCCCCGTTCATCTTGGCCGGCAAGGCCACGGCGGCGATGCGCGCGCGGGCGCGCTGCAGCCGGTGCGTGACGTTGGCGACCTCCTTGCCCAGCGTGGTGGGGCTGGCGGTCTGGCCGTGGGTGCGGCTGAGCATGGGCACCGCCGCGAAGGCCGCGGCCATGCGCACGAGCCGCTCGATCACGCCGTCGAGCGCGGGCAGCAGCACCTCGCGCCGCGCCGCGCCCAGCATCAGCGCGTGGCTGGTGTTGTTGATGTCCTCGCTGGTGCAGGCAAAGTGCACGAACTCGGCCGCGCGCTGCAGCTCCGGCTGGCCGGCGAAGCCCTCGCGGATGAAGTACTCCACGGCCTTGACATCGTGGTTGGTGGTTCGCTCGAT
>JBILSW010000026.1:0-13488 GCA_044371895.1 Rubrivivax sp. | reverse complement strand
GGGTTGGTGTGGTCGTTGGTGCCCGGCGCCACGCCGAAGTAGCCGGCCTCGGGGTTGATGGCGTACAGGCGCCCGTCGCCGTGCGGCTTGATCCAGGCGATGTCGTCGCCGATGGTCGTGACCCTCCAGCCCTCGTAGCCGGCGGGCGGCACGAGCATGCTGAAGTTGGTCTTGCCGCAGGCGCTGGGGAAGGCCGCGGCCACGTGGTATTTCTTGCCGGCCGGGGTGGTGACGCCGAGGATCAGCATGTGCTCGGCCAGCCAGCCCTGGGCGCGGCCCATGGTGCTGGCGATGCGCAGCGCGAAGCACTTCTTGCCCAGCAGCGCGTTGCCGCCATAGCCCGAGCCGTAGCTCCAGATCTCGCGCGTCTCGGGGTAGTGGACGATGTACTTGGTGGGGTTGCAGGGCCAGGGCACGTCCTTCTGCCTCTTTCCTTCCGCATCCACCAGCGGCGCGCCCACGGTGTGCACGCAGGGCACGAAGTCGCCGTTGTCGCCCAGCACCTCGAGCGCGCCGCGGCCCATGCGCGTCATCGTGCGCATGCTCACGGCGACATAGGGGCTGTCGGTGAGCTCGACGCCGATGTGGGCGATGTGGCTGCCCAGAGGGCCCATGCTGAAGGGCACGACGTACATCGTGCGGCCGCGCATGGCGCCCTTGAACAGGGCCGGGGTTCCGTCGGGCCTGCCAGTCTGCAGCATCTCGCGCATCTCCCGCGGGTCCATCCAATTGTTGGTGGGGCCGGCGTCGTCCTTGCTGGCGCTGCAGATGAAGGTGCGGTCTTCCACCCGCGCCACGTCGGAGGCATCGCTGCGCGCCAGGAAGCTGCGCGGGCGCTTGACGGGATCGAGTTTCATCAGGGTACCGGCGGCCACGAGCTGCTCGGTCAGGCGCTGGTACTCCTCGGCGCTGCCGTCGCACCAGTGGACGCTGTCGGCCTCGGCGAGCGCGGCGACCTGTGCCACCCACTCGACGAGGCGGGCATGCCTGACGTAGGCTGGCACGTTCAGGCGCAGCCCTTCCATCGCGGGACGGTTCATGGGGGATCCAATCATGGCGAAGTGAGGAAACGGGTATCCGGCATGGGGCGAGCGTCGCGCGCGGGGCTCGCCCCATGGCAGCTGGGCCGGGGATTGTCGAACCACTGTAATCAGCCCGTAACCACCTGGGGGCGGGGCCTCATGCAGGATCCGCATGCGTCGATGCAAGGGGCGGCTCGCGGCGGGCGTCTTGGCGGCTGGATGCCCATGGGATTGCGTCGATGTCGATCGTCGAGATTCATTGATTGCTGAACTCTCTTCGTTGAATCCTGAACTCCAGTCGCCGTCTTGACGGGCCGTAAGTCCTTGATTCAAGAAGATTTTCTTGAGCGCATCGCCGCGGTCGCAGATCGTGCAGCCCCAGGGAACTGCCTGTCGATACTCTCGGGCCGGCCAGAAACAAGGCTTGGCGGCCTACGCTGCGAGCAGTTCCGAGGTCATCAACACGACCCCTTGGCGTGCGGAGCGTCCGCTCCAATCTCGTCTCGCCGGCGGGGCACCACGGTGACGTGGCGGCCGATCTGCCGAGGCTGGCCCCCCGGCTGCGCGAGTGCGGCTGGCATGTGCAGTGGTACGTGCACGCGCACGACCTGCGCCGCCTGGTGTCCTGGCAGAAGCAGACGGGCCTTTGCTTCGTGCTCGACCACCTGGCGGGCCTGGGGGCCAGCATTCCCGACAACCACCCCGCCTGGGATGCGACACGGGCGCTCGCCGCTGGGGGCGCGTGGATCGAGCTGTCGGGCTGGTATCGGCTGAGCGCCGCGGCACCGTACACGGCGCTTCGGCCGCACGTCCTGCGTGCCGCGGCGATGTTCGGGTCGCGCATGGTCTGGGGCTCGGACTGGCCGCACACCAGCTTTTCCCCCGCGCACCTGCCGCCGTACGCGTCGACCTTGCTGCCGATCCGATCCGTCTTCGACGAATCTCGGGTCGAGGCGGTCCTGCATGGGCATCCGCGCCTCCTCCAGGCGCCGGCTCCATCCCGTGGCCTGCTGCGCTCAGTGCCAACCCCGATGCTGCGGGCCATGATGGATACTAGTATCCACTTGGTCGAACGGTATACCCACAGGCAGGCAACCCGACAGATGGCCCCGAAGAGCACGCCCGCCTCGCGCCAGAGCGACGTTCAAGCCTCGCAGACGCGCTATGCCACGGCCCAGAACGAGGTGTACGAACACCTCAAGCAGCGCATCCTGTCAGGCGAGTTGGCCGGCGGCATGCGCCTGAACGCCGTGCACATCGGCGCCCAGCTCGGCGTGAGCCGCACCCCGGTGCGGGAAGCCCTGCATCGCCTGGACATCGAGGGCCTGGTCACCCTCACGCCCAACCGCGGCGTGATGGTCACCTCGCTGACGCTGGAGGGGGTGCGCGAGCTCTTCAAGATCCGCGCGGCACTCGAGGCCCTGGCGGCCTCGGAAGCTGCACGAAAGCTGCGCGAGGATGACCTCGACGAGTTCGAGCTCCTGGTGCGCCGCATGGACCGATCGCGCGGCGATCCCACGAGCTGGCTGATCCGCCACGAGGCGCTGCACGACCGGCTTTACCAGTTCGCGCAGATGCCACGCCTGGCGGCCGAGATCTGCCGCGCGCGCGAGGCGATCCACCCGTACCTGCGGCTGTACATCGACGTCTATCACCAGACCGAGATGCCCGGCTACGAGCACAGGACCCTGCTCTCGGAGGTCGCCACGGGCGACCCCGAGCGCGCAGGACGGGCCATGCGCGAGCACATCGAGAGCGCAGCCTCGGGCGTGCTCGAGTTCCTTGCCGGGCGCCCGTCCGCCTGAACCCCGGGGGCCCGCCACTGGCTGCACGCATGCGCAACCGCCCAGAGTCCAAGCCCGTGCGCCGACCCGGCTGTCCACCGTCCCACACCCGAGAGGAGTTCCCATGGCCTATTCCGTCGTGAACGTTCCAGATGGCTCGAAGGTGCCGGCACCGCCGCCCCAGACCTGGTCCAACATGAAGATCCACGCCAACGGCCACTTTCACGTGGCGGGGATGGTGGCCGAGGGCGCCAACACCTACGAGCAGGCCCGGCAGATCTTTGCCGACATACGGTCGATGGTCGAGGCCGCCGGTGGCGTCATGGACGACATCATGGCGATGCAGATCTTCGTGGCCGACCTCGACGACAACCTCGAAGTCTGGCGGGCGCGACGGGAGTTCTTCACCGGCGACTTTCCCTGCTCCACGCTCATCCAGGCCGTGCGGGTGGGTCACCCCAAGGCATCGCCGCCCATGCGGGTGGAGATCAACTGCTCCGGCTACCTGGGCGGCAGCAAGCCCTGAAGAACACTTCACCGCACGAAAGGTCTCCCATGAACAGCATCGGCAAGCGCCTGCTCGGCGCCGTACTGGCCTTGACCTGCGGGCTCGCCGCAGCCCAGCAGTTCCCGAGCAAGCCCATTCGCATCGTCGTGCCCTATCAGCCCGGCAACGCGCTCGAGCCCATCGTGCGCGCCCTGGGCGATGAGTTGACGCAGACCCTCAAGCAGCCGGTCGTCATCGAGTACAAGCCTGGCGCCGCCACCACCATCGGCGCGGCCTACACCGCCTCGGCACCGCCCGACGGGCACACCCTGTTCATCAACGCCGCCAGCTTCCTCATCTCGGCACAGTTGATGTCCAAGCTGCCTTACGACCCCAAGACCGCCTTCGCGCCGATCACCGCGCTGACCGAGTTTCCCCACGTGCTGATCGCCCCGGCAGCTTCGCCCTACAAGACCGCCCGTGAGTTTGTCGCCTACGCCAGGCAGAACGGCGAGAAGATGTCGTACGGCTCCTTCGGCAATGCGAGCTCGGGGCACCTGGGCTTCGAACGCCTGAAGAAGCAGTTCGACTTCAAGTCCCAGCATGTGCCCTACAAGGGCAACGAAGGCCTGCAGGACATCATCGCCGGCCGACTCGACAGCATGCTCAACGACCTGCCCGCGGTCGTTCCGTTCGCCCGCGATGGCAAGGTGCGCGCCCTGGCCATCGCCACCGAGCGCCGCGATCCCAACCTGCCCGATGTCCCGACCTTCGAGGAAGCCACCGGAGTGCCGTTCCTGTCCAAGTCCTGGTTCGGGATCCTGGTACGCGCCGACACGCCGGCACCGATTCGCAACACCTTGAATGCCGCCATCACGGCCGCCTTGAGGAAGCCCGAGATCAACACGAAGCTGACCGACCAGGGGCTCAAGCCCACGCCCTCGACACCGGAGGCCTTCGCCGAATTCATGGCGCGGGAAACCAGGAGGTTCGCCGAGGCCATCGCCTTCGCCAACGTGCGCATGGAGTGACGCGTCCGGCCGAGGCGGCGACAGCCCCGCTTCCCAGAGGAAAGGCGCGATGACGGAGGTACCTTCACAGCGGGTCTCTCGCCGGGGCTTGACACGCGGCTCACCTCGAAATCAAGGCCCACTGATTCCCGAGCGGGTCAGTGCCGGCTGCAGAATGGTTCGGACCACTGCGTCGAAAGCCGCCTTCCGGCCGATCAATGGCTGCCAGCGGTCGAACTCGATGTGGAACGTCGGATCCAGCGCCCGTACCTGCGCCGTCGAGGTCGCCGCGCATGGCCAAGGCCAGCGCGAGCACGGCGTGGTAGCCGGCAGTCCCCGGCTGCTCGGAGCTGGCCCGTCGCACCCAGGATGCGGCGTGGTCGGGACGGCCTGCCATCAGGTGCAGCCTCGCGAGCGCACTCCACGCGGAGATCGGGGGCTCATGGTGGGGGAGCTTCTCGGCGATCCGTAGGCGCTCGATCGGCTCTTCGAGCCGACCCGTTCTCTCGTGGAGCGTGGCCAAGTTGTGATGTCTGTTGACGTCGTGAGGGCGCCTGCTGGGCGCGGCCACGTTTTGCCTGAGCAGGGGCCCGCACGAGACGCCCGGCTGACCACCGACGACAAGGCCGCTGAGCGAGCAGCCTCTGAGCGGCTTTTTCGCTCCGGCCTGAAGCCCGGTTGGCGATCAGTCGCCCTGGTGGGGCAAAGGGATCTGTGCCTCCCCGGTCTCTGGCCGCAACTTGCCTGCCGATTCGCTGTTCCGCTGCAGTTGGCGGGGGGCGAGCCTGGCTGCCACGGCAGGCCCCTTGGCCCGCCAATCGCCCCGCGCCGATCGCATCACCGTGAGCGCGGCCGACTCGACGCTGCTGGGCACGAAGCGGTTCGCACCCTCGCGCATCGCCGTGCCATGGGTGAGGCGCTTGCCTCTTTGCGCGAGACTGCACGCCATGCTCTCGACCTTGTGGATGGCGGTGAGGTGCCGTGCCGCCTCCGCGGCTGCGGTTCGCCGTGCAGCGGCTTCGCGCACGGGGACATGCAGATCCCGATGCTTGGCCAAGGTGGCCAGGTCGACGCGAAGTGCTTTGGCGGCATCCAACACCGAGCGCCCTTCGGCCAGCGCCAGCGTGAGCGCAGACCGGATCGCCTCGTGATCGACAGGATCGCGCCGGCGCCTGATGCGAGACGGCGTCAGCCCGGCCGCACAAGGTGATGCCACCGCCCGGCCCTGAAGCAGTTCTTCGAGATCCTGCCGGACCAACGTGCGATAGAACCGGGCGCCCAAGCGGTCCATTCGACACGCAAGCGCCTCGCACCGAAGCGCGCGCGCTGCCTGACTTCCTGACGGATGCGTTGCTCATGCCAGCCTGGCCGACGCATGGTGTCTGCGCCCCGCCCAACCGACCTTGGCCCGCGGGTCTGCGGGCCTGGAATGCCGTTGCCGGTCAAGGATGTCGGTCTGTTTGCCGGTCATGCGCTGGACGTTGCTGCCAGGCGGCGAGCGCGCCGAGCCCGATAGAATCCTTGCCGTCACTGGGGAGTAGCCGCCCTGCGCAGTGCAGGGGTCTGCGTCAACACACTTGGCCTTTCGGCCATGGCGCGGACAGCACCATATGCCTGGCAAGACCTTTGGCCACACAGCCTCCGGTGCGGGCCGGGGTCGCGGTGTGGTCATCGGCAGGTTGCCGGCCCGTTGGAGATCCCCTTGGAAGCATTTCTCGTGTCCACCGGCGTGGTTGCGCTCGGCGAGATGGGTGACAAGACCCAGTTGCTGGCCATCGTGCTGGCTGCGATGTTCCGCAGGCCCTGGCCCATCGTCGCCGGGATCCTGGTCGCCACTCTTGCGAACCATGCCGCTGCCGGTGTGCTGGGCGGGTGGGTGGGACAGGCTCTCGGGCCCGACGTGCTGCGCTGGGTGATCGGCCTGTCCTTCTTGGCGATGGCCGGGTGGATGCTGGTGCCCGACAAGATCGACGACGACGCGGCCGGTGGCCATCGGCGCTTCGGCGTCTTCGGCACCACCGTGATCGCCTTCTTCCTGGCCGAGATGGGCGACAAGACCCAGATCGCCACCGTCGCGCTGGCGGCGCGGTACTCGGATGTGGTGCAGGTGGTGCTGGGCACTACCTTCGGCATGATGCTCGCCAATGTGCCGGCGGTATTCCTGGGCGACAAGATCGCGCAGATGGTGTCGCTGCGGCTGGTGCATGGCATTGCCGCAGCGATCTTTGCCGTGCTGGGCGTGCTGACCCTGCTCAACGTGGGCAAGTTGTTCTGAAGGCCGTGCTCCTCGCACTCATCGGCCCGCTCGTCAAGCTCGCGTCGGCGCGAATTCCCGGCTCGACGCATCACGATGGACTTGGACTTGGGCAGGTGCAGGGGCAGGGGCACGACCTGAAACTCAAGTCCGGCCTGCCTGTGCTCGACGACGCCACGGCGTAAGGGGTCGCGAAGGTGATCGCTGACCTGCACGTCTGGCGCGTCGGCCAGGCCACCTGCGCGTGCGCGCTGAGCCGGTCACGCACGACGACATGCTGACGCAGGACCCGGTGCGCGAGGAGACCGTGCACTCGACGATCGAGATCCATCGGCGCCCGGCGGCATGACGCCACCGCGTTCGGTCCCGGACGCCACGCCGGCACTCGCGCTGCCGCGCGACATCTGGATGCTGGGCTGCGTCAGCCTGTTGATGGACATCTCATCCGAGATGCTCCACAGCCTTCTGCCGCTGTTCCTGGTCGGTGCGCTGGGCGCCGGCATGGTGGTCGCGGCCCGCTTCGTCGACCGCATCGGCAAGGGCATCCGCGGCGCCCCGCGCGATGCGCTGGTGGCCGACCTCGTGCGGCCCGATCCGGCCCGATCCGGCGCGAGGCCCTCCTGGTGCTGCGCGCCTAGCAGCTGGGGGTGACCATGTCGCTCGTGCCGCTGGTGATGGTGGCGATGAACGCCGTCTACGCGCTGAGCGCCTGGCCCTTCGGCAAGCTCTCGGACACGATGGGCCACGACACCCTTCTGGCCGGGGGCCTCCTGGCGGCGATGGTGGCCGACACCGCGCCGGTTGACCTGCGCGGCACGGCCTTCGGCCAGTTCAACCTCGTCAGTGGCCTCGCCATGCTGCTTGCCAGTGTCATCGCCGGCCTGCTGTGGGAAGGTCTCGGTGCGCAGGCGACCTTCGTCGCCGGTGGCGTCTTCGCGGCGCTGGCCCTGCCGGGGCTGGCCATCCGGCAGCGAGCCGTCAGCGCGGCTGGAACATGGGGATGCGCATCCCGGCCCGTGCCACCGCCACCCCGGCGGCGGCCGGCACGAGCACCCAGACGCTCCTGCCCTGATTGAGCCAGGTCGCGGAGGCAGCAGGCGATGGCTTTGGCCGGGGCCGTGGCCAGGAACAAGGCAAGGCACAACCATCAACCGCAGCTGTAACCGGGCGGCTGCACAGACCTCCAGACAACTCACGCGTCTTGCGCTGGCCCCGAGGAACTCGTCGCCCAGCTGAGCCGCCTTGTCGGCGTGGCGCTCGCGAAGCTTCGCATCTCGCAGGCTTCTCGCGCGACCCATCGGGCTGCGGCCAACAATGCCATCGAAACCTGCATGAACCCCTTGCGCAAGCCTTGGCCAGGCGACCGGTCAGAAGCAGGCCCGCGCCGGTTCCAGGATTACCCCGCGGTCCCGGCGAACATCCGCCTGAGCGCCACGGTCAGGTGGTCGAACACCCGGCGCATCCGCAGG
This sequence comes from Rubrivivax sp., assembly GCA_044371895.1. Taxonomy (GTDB): domain Bacteria; phylum Pseudomonadota; class Gammaproteobacteria; order Burkholderiales; family Burkholderiaceae_C; genus Rubrivivax. The sequence continues at coordinate 5,462 of JBILSW010000026.1, read as the reverse complement.
CTGCGGCGCAGGTCTTCGTGGGCACAGAGCCAGATGGACATGGGAACCGCCACCAGCCCGGGAAACACGCGGACGAGCGACGGGCGATCGGCCGCAAGCACGGCGGGCAGCCCGGCGACTCCGATGCCCGCCTCCACCGCGTTCAACTGCGCCACCCCCGAGATGGAGCGGAACCGGAAGTCCGAACGCTGCAGGGAGTGGCCCGCGGCTGCCGCGATCTCGATGGCCTGCTCCACCGCGATGCCGCCCACGTAGCGGCCTTCGAGGTCGGACGGCTTGCAGCCCTCGGGCAGGCTGGCCACCAGGTCCTTGCTGCCGAAGAGCCCGATCTCCGTCTGGCCGACCGAGATGGCGATGACGTCGTCCTGCTCCGGACGAAAGAATCGGATGGCGATGTCCGCCTCCCGGCGAAGCAGGTTCTGGACCTCGTCGGAGGCCTGGACCTCGACCTGCAGCAAGGGCGCTTCCCGCAGCAGGGGCGCCAGCAGCCGCGGCAGCACCAGCGCGCCCAGCATCTCGCTGGCGGTGACGCGCACCGTCCCGGCAACCACCTCCTCGCGGCTCCAGATCGCGTGCTCGATGCGCCCCACCCCCTCGCGCAAGGGGCGCAGGCGATCCAGCAGGAACTCGGCGCGCTCGTTGGGCTTCATCCTGCCAGGCAGGCGGTCGAACAGCGTCTCGCCGACCAGGGTTTCCAACTCCCGGATGTGGCGCCCGAGTGTGGGCTGGCTCAGGCCAAGTGATTCCGCCGCGGCGGTGAGGGTCCGGGTTTCGCAGACCGCGATGAAGGAACGCAGCAGGTTCCAGTCATCCAACCGGGCTGCAGAAGACATCACCTTGTGGGTCGGCATGGATCCAGGAAGCGTTGAAGGTCCCGTCAGAGGCAGCGGCACCGTGGCTTCAAATCAGGGTGACGCCACTTTACGCTCGCGCCAGGTGTCGACCGAGTCCAGGAATTGACCGATACGTTGTTCCAGGTCCGGGTAGTGCGGGTTGAACGTCGCGCGGGCGCCAGCCTCGCCCGGAGGAGGCGACTGCCCGCTGACGCCGTACCAGACGCGCTCGGCTTGCCTGCACGCCTGGATCTCGGGTTCCAGGCGGAACGGCACGCTGCCGCAGTTCCGGTACGAGCCCGCCACGCCGTAGTGCGGGTTGCCCGGCGAGATGTGCACCGAGAGGTGCGACAGCCCCACCACCCGCAACGGCGCATCGGCGGCCGGCAGCCAGACCACACGGTCGCCGAGGTCTTGGGTGGGCGAGCCGGAGAAGTAGTTCACAAGCACGCTCCGGGCATCGCCGGCGTGGGCCACGAAGAACCGCCGGTTGCCGGCAACGTCGACCACCTCGTCGTCTTCGCTCTGGACAACCAGCCAAGGCACGGGCAGCGCGCCCAGGGCGTTGATGCGCGCGTCCATCGTGCCGAGCGTCGCCATGGTGGACGCAACGCCCAGCGTCGGCATCGCGGCGTACCGTGCGAACTCCTGGCGCGGCCTTGCGTCCAGCCACGGCCGGAGTGCAGCAATCCAACGGGCCTGCCGCGCCAGGAATGTCGAGCGGATGCGATAGGCAGGCGAAAGGCCGATCACCGCATCCACCTCGCCGGGGGAGTCGGCCGCGACGGCGAGCGCCAGGGCTGCGCCGAGCGAGAAGCCGGCCATCACGACGAAGTCGCTCTCGCGCGCGGCCTGCGAGGCCGCGGCCTTGACGTGGCCCAGCCAGTCGTCGTGATCGACGACCATGAGGTCGGCCGGTCGGGTGCCGTGCCCGGGCAGCAGCAGCGCGCGCGACTCGAAGCACTTCCGCGAGAGCGACGCCGCGAGGTCGCGCATCAAGAAGGCGCTGTCGGACAGGCCGTGGACGAGAATCGCGATGCCGCGCCGCTCGCCGGGCCTGCAAGTCGGGCCCGGCGGCATCCGGAAGGGCGCCACCAGGTTCAGCTCCGCGTCCGCCACCGACGGATCGAAGGGCAGTCGGTGGTTGCGCAGTTCCGCGGTCACGCCGCTGACATAGGCATCGAAGTCGGCGACCGGAGCAAGTGCCGCCGGGTCGCTCCAGCCGCTGCTCGCAAGTTCGGGCGCGGGCACCACGTCGCCGCTTGTGGCACAGCCCTGCAGCAGCGTGGACAGGGCCGCCGCGACGAGGACGGCAGCAAGGACAACGCGGCCGCCGCTGGGGGTACGTGGATGCGGCACGGCCATCAGAAGCGGTAGCCGAGCGCCAGGCCGAACACGGTCGAACTGGCGTCACCACGAAGGCGCACGATGGGACTGTCGCTCGCGTCCCCGGCCAGACGCGACACGCCCAGCCGACCCACCAGGGTCCACTGCCGGCTGAGGTCGTACGAGGCGGTGAATCCGATGCTCGAGCTCTTCAAGCCGGCAGTGGCCTTGTAGACCGGCAGGCCGCTGCGCAAGCTGTTGTTTGCATCGACCGAGAAGTAGGTGTCCATGTACTTGTCGTCCGCGTAGGTCGTGCGCAGGTCCACCCCATATTGGAAGGCGCCCATCTTTGCCCCCTGGTAGGAGACGCCCCAGGTGAGCTGGTTGCCCTTGCCGCCCCGGGCCTCCAGGCCCACGCTCAGACGGTCGCCCTGCGTCAGGGTGTCGCCGAACCCGTACTCGACGAAGACGCCGGCCTCGCCGGTGGCATCGACCTTGCGCAGCAGGCGCACCACAGCGTCCTCGACGCCATCGTCCCGGGCCGGGCGCATCGACAGCACCGGGCCGAAGGCCCAGGGGCTCTTGGGGCCCATCACGTTCCACTGGACGCCCCCCCCCATCACCCGCAGGCTGCCGTACCCACCAAGCGACAGTCGCCCGAGCAAGAACGGCTGCACGGCCCGGTCGGCGGAACCCTCGAAATCAGCCAGCGAGATGGCACCCAGGCCCAGCAGGTTGCGCAGGGGCTCCTGAGCCGCCGCGGTGCCTGCGGTGGAGGCCAGGGCGAGGCTTGCCAGCATGGCCCGGCTCGCGGCCAGCCAGGGCGACGACGGTTTCAGGGGCCGAAGGGTGGATGGGTTCATGACATGACTTTCGAAGTGGTGGGTTGATCGATTCGCGGGACACGCCTTGTTCGCCCACGATCAGGAAGGAGTGTCTTGAGGGCCCCGTCAATCACCAACCCCTGCGACCGCATGCTCGGCATGCGCAAATGAATGGAAGAACGCGCGGCACAGGAGCGGCGGGGCGCCTGTTCGGCCGGCGCTCCGCCGTCAGCCGGCTGCTCGCCCGGGCGGCGCCACGCCCCCTGCCTATGCGGAGCGCAGGCCGTCCAGAGATGCAGTGCCAACCGGCAAGCCCGGGTCGAGCACGAGACGGCCCTCGACCTCGCCCGCCTCGATCATGCGATGCGCCTCTGCGGCCTCGTCGAGCGCGAAGACGCGCTGCACGCGAGGGGCGATCGCGCCCTCCTCGAGCAGGGTGAACAGCGCCGAGAGATCGGACCGGAACCAATCCGGATGCCGGGCCCGGCGATCCGCGATGTCGTAGAACGCGACACGCCCCGAAGCACCGGGCCGCGCGGACAGCCACTTGATCCGCAGGAAGTCCAGCCCCAGGCGCAGTTGCGCCAGCAGGCCCGGCCGCGCGTGGCCCGCCCTGCCGGCGGCCCGGAAAGGAGCGCTGAAACCCAGGGCGACCAGTCGTCCGTCGGGCGCGAGCCGTGCCAGCACGGCGCCGAGCGCCTCGCCCCGGGCTGCGTCGACAATGACCCTGAAGCCGTGCATTTCGCGCGTCAGGCGGTCCAGCTTGCCGGCCGCATCGGGCTCGTCGTAAGCAACGAAGGCCGCGCCAAGCCCGGTCACGGTCGACTCCCGCCGCGCCGAGGCCACACCGACCGCCCGCAGCCCGAACGCGCGACACAGGTCGAGCGCGGCCAGCCCCACGGCGCCGCTGGCACCGTAGACCAGCACCGCATCGCCCCGCTTCGCCTCAGCCTCCCGGAACAGCGCCTGGTAGGCGGTCAGGTAGCTCAGTATCAGCGGCTCCGCCCGGGTCGCGTCCAGTCCCTGAGGCACCGCGACGAGCTGGGCGGCCGGGCGCACCACGTGGGTGGCGTTGCCGCCGCGCTGCGCGAGGTCGGCGACGCGGTCGCCGCTGCGCCACCGCGTGACGCCCGGCCCGACGCCATCGATGCGCCCGACGAGGTCGTAGCCCAGGGTCAGGGGCAGGGTCAGCTTGAGGACGGGGTAGAGGTTGCGGCGGATCAGCATGTCGGTGAACACCAGGCTCGACGCCTCTACACGGATCCGCACCTCGCCCGGGCCGGGCTCCGGCAGCGCAGCGTCCTCCACCAACCGGATGACCTCGGGCCCGCCGAAGGCCCGGATCTCGAGTCGCCTGGCAGGCGCTGCCGGCCTGCTCACGCGGGCCGTCGCAGCGCACGCCAGAGCAACAGCAGCCCGAGCGCCATGAACCAGAGCTGGATGCCCGTCGTGGAGATCACGATCGAGACCGGCGGCGCAATGCCGAAGAGCTCAAGGGCGGGCAAGGCCACCAGGACGCCGGCCAACAGCCCCGTCAGGCCTGCCCATGCGGGCAGGCGCCGGTCGCGCAGGATCACGAGGCTGGCCGCGATGGCCCAGATTGCGGCGAATGCCGCGACACCCAGCGCCTCACCGATGGCACCGCCCCAGGCGTTGATGGCGGACTGCATCGTCTCTACCGCGGCGCGGCCCTCGGCAGACAGGCCGGGGGCGGCATGGGCTTCGGCCAGCGACACGCTGCCGGTCAGCCAGCGGAGGATGCCGATGGCGCGCGCCAGCGCCGAAGCCGCGGCCGCCCCAATCGCGATGAGTGCCAGCGCGCCCAGCGGGCCGGGTCGGGCCGCCAGGCGAACCGTCAGGACGCCGGTCAGCAGGAACAGTAGCGAGTAACCTAGGTAGAGCCCGTAGCCCAGCCGCACGGCGTCGAGCTGTTCCCGCAGCAGCGGCAGCATCTGGGCAGGCGGGTAGTCCAGGCTGTCCGGCCACTGGATCGCGCCGCCGAGCACGGCCATCGGCGCGAAGATGCTGAGTCCCTGCGCGAGCAGCACCAGACCTGCCGCAAGGAGAAGGCTGCGCGATGGCGTGGCATCGTTGATGGAAGGGTCGTGTGGGGTCATGGGTCAGCTCCAGGGGCTCGGGTCGGTGGGTTGGCGGGCTGGCCGTCGGGCGGGGTGTGCGGCGTCCGACCGGTGAACCGGGCGAGTGTCGGGAGGGCCCGACCGCGAGCCAACCCCTGCACCCGCATGCGATGTATTCATGCATGAATGGAGCGAGCGCAGCCCGGCGCTCAGCAGCACGGCGCAGGCGCGCTCAGACTCCCCAGCCCGAAACCCGCAGCGACAGCAGCAGCGCGCGCGGAGCCCCGGGCTCGAAGAAGCGGCCGTTGGCGTCGTTGACGATGACGCTGCCCGCGTAGTGGCGGTTCGCCAGGTTGTCCACGCGCAGCATCCACTCCATCCGGTAGCCGCCCTCGAGCGGG
>JBILSW010000352.1:0-4004 GCA_044371895.1 Rubrivivax sp. | reverse complement strand
GGGCCGGCTGGCGCCGTGCTGGGCACCGCCGCGCTGGCCTGGGTGGGGCTGGGCGGCTGGATCTTCTACAACACCAACGTGCTCAACGAGTACCTGCCGCGCCTGGACGCCGAGGCGCGGCTGGCCGCCTACGAGCGCGCGCTGCGGGGCTACGAGAAGCTGCCCGTGCCCAAGGTGCGCGAGGTGACGCTGAAGGTGGAGCTGTTCCCGCGCGAGCGCCGCGCGCTCACCGAGGGCCGCTACGTCGTCGAGAACCACACCCGCGAGCCGATGGCCGAGCTGCACGTGCGCTGGGAGCCGGAGCTGGAGATGCAGGCGCTGGAACTGCCGGGCGCGACGCTGGCGCGCGAATACCCCGAGCACCGCTACCGCGTGCTGCGGTTGGAGCCGGCCCTGCAGCCCGGCGAGCGGCGCACGCTGGCCTTCCGCACCGAACTGGCCGACATCGGCTTCCGCAATGGCGCCGGGCCCACGCGCATCGTCGACAACGGCAGCTTCCTCAACAGCTTCGAGGTCGCGCCGGTGCTGGGCATGGACCGTAGCGGCCTGCTGCAGGACCCCAACCGGCGTCGCAAGCAGGACCTGGAGCCCGAGCTGCGCATGCCCCGGCTCGAGGATCCGGCCGCCAGCGCCCACCACTACCTGCGCCGCGACAGCGACTGGGTGCAGGCCCGGCTCACGCTGGTGACCGACGCCGACCAGGTGCCCGTGGCGCCGGGCGCGGTCGTCAGCGACACCACGGCCGGCGGGCGCCGCACGCTGGTCACGCGCACCGAGGCGCCGATCCAGCACTTCTTCAGCCTGCAGTCGGGCCGCTACGCCGTCGCCACCCGCCAGCACCAGGGCGTGGAGCTGAGCGTCTACCACCTGCCGCGCCACGCCTGGAACGTGCCGCGCATGCTCGACGCGATGGCCGCGTCGCTCGACGTCTTCAATCGCGCGTTCTCGCCGTACCAGTTCCGCCAGGCGCGCATCGTGCAGTTCCCGGCCTATGCCGACTTCGCGCAGGCCTTCGCCGCCACCATGCCCTATTCCGAGGGCGTGGGCTTCCTGATGCGGCACGAGGACCCGGACAAGATCGACATGGTCACCTACATCACGGCGCACGAGATGGCGCACCAGTGGTGGGCGCACCAGGTCATCGGCGCCGACCGCCAGGGCTCGACCTTCCTGTCGGAGAGCTTCGCCCAGTACGGCGCGCTGCTGGTGATTGAGAAGCTCTACGGCCGCGAGCAGATCCGCCGCTTCCTGAAGTACGAGCTCGACCGCTACCTGCGCGCCCGCGGCAGCGAGCGGCTGGAGGAACTGCCGCTGGCGCGCGTCGAAAACCAGCCCTACATCCACTACCAGAAGGGCACGCTGGCCATGGTCTGGCTGCGCGAGGTGGTGGGCGAGGCGGTGGTCAACCGCGCGCTGCAGCGCCTGATCGAGCTGTACGCCTTCAAGCCGGCGCCGTACCCGAGCTCGCTGGACTTCCTGCGCCTGCTGCGCGAGGAGGCCGGCCCGGCCCACGACGCGCTGATCACCGACCTGTTCGAGCGCATCGTGCTGATGGACGTGCGCGTGGCCGACGCGCAGGCCCGCCGGCAGGCCGACGGCCGCTGGGCGCTGACGCTGACGGTGCAGGCCCACAAGCGCGTGGCCGACGGCCGCGGCGTCGAGACCGAGGAGCCGCTGGACGAGCCCTTCGACGTGGGCGTGTTCACCGCCGAGCCGGGCCGCCCGGGCTTCAAGGCCGCCGACGTGCTGCTGATGCAGCGCCAGCGCCTGAAGAGCGGCGAGCAGCGGCTGACGCTGCTGCTCGACCGCGAGCCCGCGTTCGCCGGCGTCGACCCCTACAACATGCGCATCGACCGCAACAGCGACGACAACGTGCGGCGCGTGGACGTGGCGCCCTGACGACGGGCGGGCCGCTATCCTGCGCGGAGCGGGCGGTGGTGCGCCCGCCCCCCGGGAGATCGCCATGCACATGTACGAACAGGGCCTCGGCCGCAACGCCGCCAACCACGCCGCGCTCAGTCCGGTGGCCTTCGTCGAGCGCAGCGCCGAGGTCTTCGGCGACCTGCCCGCGGTGATCCACGGCGCGCGGCGCTTGAACTGGGCGCAGTGCCGCGACCGCAGCGCCCGCCTGGCGGCGGCGCTGCGGGCGCTGGGCGTGGGCCGGCTGGACACCGTGAGCGCGATGCTGCCCAACACCCCCGAGATGGTGGAGGCGCACTACGCGGTGCCGGCCCTGAACGCCGTGCTCAACACGCTGAACACGCGGCTCGACGCGCCGCTGCTGGCGTGGCAGCTGGCGCACTGCGAGGCCAAGGTGCTGATCACCGACCGCGAGTTCGCGCCGGTCATGGCACGCGCGCTGCAGATCCTGCGCGACGAGCACGGCCGCGAGCCGGTGGTCATCGACGTCTGCGACAGCGAGTACACCGGCCCTGGCGAGCGCCTGGGAGCGCACGAGTACGAAGCGCTGCTCGCCGCCCACGACCCGCTGCCGCGGCTGGAGGGCCCGGCCGACGAGTGGGACGCCATCGCCGTGAGCTACACCAGCGGCACCACGGGCGACCCCAAGGGCGTGGTCACCCACCACCGGGGCGCCTACCTCAACGCCGTGGGCAACGCCGTCACCTGGACCATGCCGCAGTTCCCCACCTACCTGTGGACGCTGCCCATGTTCCACTGCAACGGCTGGTGCTTCCCCTGGACGGTGGCGCTGCAGGGCGGCGTGCACGTGTGCCTGCGCCGCGTCGAGGCCGGTGCCATCCTGGGCGCGATGCGCGAGCACGGCGTCGACCACTATTGCGCCGCACCCATCGTCCACAATCTCATCATCAACGCCGACCCCGCGCTGCGCGACGGCATCGCGCAGAAGGTGCGCGGCATGGTGGCCGGCGCCGCGCCGCCGGCGGCCATGATCGAGGGCATGGCGGCCATCGGCTTCGAGATCACGCACGTCTACGGCCTGACCGAGGTCTACGGCCCGGCCAGCGTGGCCGTCAAGCGCCCCTCGTGGGCCGGCCAGAGCCTCTCGGAGCAGACGCGCCTGAACGGCCGCCAGGGCGTGCGCTACGCGCTGCAGGACGGCATGACCGTGATGGACCCCGCCACCATGGCCGAGGTGCCTGCCGACGGGCAGACCCTGGGCGAGATCATGTTCCGCGGCAACATCACCATGAAGGGCTACCTGAAGAACCCCGCGGCGACGGCGAAGTCCTTCGAGGGCGGCTGGTTCCACACCGGCGACCTGGCCGTGCTCGAGACCGACCGCTACGTGAAGATCAAGGACCGCAGCAAGGACATCATCATCAGCGGCGGCGAGAACATCAGCTCGCTCGAGGTGGAGGACGCCCTCTACCGCCACCCGGCCGTGCTGGCCTGCGCAGTGGTGGCCAGGCCCGACCCGAAGTGGGGCGAGACGCCGCTGGCCTACGTCGAGACCAAGCCCGGCAGCTCGGTGACGGCCGCGGAACTGGTGGCGCACTGCAAGGCGCTGCTGGCCGGCTACAAGGTGCCGCGCGAGATCCGCTTCGAGGCGATTCCCAAGACGAGCACCGGCAAGATCCAGAAGTTCGAGCTGCGACAGCGCGCCCGAAGCAGCTCGGCCATCGAGTGAAGGAGACTCCGCCATGACTTCCGAACAGCCCCTGGTGCTGCACGAATCCGATTCGCGCGGCGTCGTCTCGCTCACGCTCAACCGGCCCGAGGCCTTCAACGCGCTGTCCGAGGGCCTGCTCGACGCGCTGCAGGCCGCGCTCGACCGCGTGGCCGCCGACGAGCGCGCGCGCGTGGTCGTCATCGCCGCGGCCGGCCGCGCCTTCTGTGCCGGGCACGACCTGAAGGAGATGCGCGCCGCGCCCTCGCAGGCCTACTACGAGCGGCTGTTCGCGCAGTGCGGCCGCATGATGATGACGATCCAGAAGCTGCCGGTGCCCGTGGTGGCGCGCGTGCAGGGCATCGCCACGGCCGCCGGCTGCCAGCTGGTGGCGATGTGCGACCGGGCCGTGGCC
>JBILSW010000387.1:0-3700 GCA_044371895.1 Rubrivivax sp. | reverse complement strand
ACGCCTGCTCGACCGACGGCACGCGCGCCATGATCGAGGCGCACGCCGGGCAGATCGACTACTACGTCTCGGAGCCCGACGGCGGGCTGTACGACGCGCTGAACAAGGCCATGCCGCTGGTTCGGGGCAGCCTGGTGTGCGTGCTCAACGCCGACGACTGGCTCACGCCCGACGCCGCCGCCCTGGCGTTGGCGGCGCTGCGCCGGCACGAGCCGCGGCCGCTCTCGTCGGCGCCGGCGCCGCGGCTCATCCTCAGCGCCGCCTGGCTGCACAACGGCGCGCGGCGGCGGCTGTGGCTGCCCGGCGCGCTCGACGCCGGCTCGTGGCTGCGCTGCCCCAACCTTTGCCACAACGGCGTCTACGCCACGCCCGCGGCGCTGCGGGCGGCGGGCCCGTACGACACGCGGTTGCGCATCGTGGCCGACACGCGCTGGCTGTTGGCCATGGTTGATGCCGACGTGGCCGTCCACCGCATCAGCGCGCCCACGGTGCACTACGTGACCGGCGGCCTGTCGGGCGACGTCACCCGCCACGTGCAGGAGTGCGCGCGGCTGCTGATGCTCGGCTTCCCGGCCCTCGGCGAGGACGAGGCTTGGACGCTGTTGCACGCCTTCTACCCCTGGGCCGGCAACCTGCGGCCGTTTGCCGACCGCTGCCCGCCGCACCTGGGCCAGGCCTTGCGCGACCTGGCCCTGCGGCACGCCGGCGACGATCGCCTGCAGGCCGCCTTGGCTGCTGCCGGCGCCGAGGCGCAGCTGGGCCTGCCCTGGCGTGTCGAGCCCGGCCGTCCGCTGGCCGAGAACCTGCGGCGCGGCGCGGCCAAGCTTTGGCACGCGGCGCGCGACCGCCTCTCGGGTGGCGGCTGGCAGAATCCGGGCGTATGAATCGCTTGCCGCTGGCCCAGGTGACCCTGTGCGCCGTCGATTGCGAAGTGCCGGCCCTGGCGGCGCTGGCGCTGCTGCAGGCGCAGCGCGGAATCGCCTTCGGCCGCGTCGTGCTTTTCACCCGCGGCTGGCTGCCCACCGTGGTGCTGCCGGAGTTGGAGGTGGTCGAGATCGAGCCGCTCCCGGGCCGTGCCGACCTGTCCGACTTCGTGGCCCGCCGCCTGCATGCCCACATCGCCACCTCGCACGCGCTGCTCCTGCGCTGGGATGCCGGCGTCCTCAACCCCACAGCCTGGACTGACGAGTTCCTGGTGGCCGACTACCTCGCCCCGCCGAGCCTGCCTGCCGATGGGGGCGGCCTGCCCGGGATTTCGATGAGGTCGCGGCGCTGGCTGCGCGCGGGTGCCGATCCTCGCCTGACCGAGCCCAGGCTGGCCGACGCCGACTTCCTCGGCACCCACCGGGGCTTCCTCGAGACTGCGCACGGCGTGCAGTTCGCGCCCGAGGCACTGCAGCCGCGTTTCGCCGCCACGGACGGCCACGCTGAAGCGTGGCACTTCGGGTTCGTGGGCGCGGCCTACCTGCCCGCCATGCTTGGCGAGGCGGAGACGATCGAGCTGGTGCGGCGCCTGCCGAGTGGCTTCCTGCGCGGGCCGCAAGCGGCAGCCTTCGAGGTGGCACTGCAGGCCCAGGGCATGCCGCGATCGGTCGATGCCCTGCAGCGACTGCGCGCCACGGCTGCAGCCCCTGCGCCCCGCTGAACCCCTTGCCGATGGCCATCCCCTCGCTCACCGCCGGCCGCCCGCCGATCTATGACATCGAGCTGCTGAGCGGGCTGCGCGGTTGCCGCATCTGCCGCGACCTCGAGGTGCTGTGCGTCATCGGCGCGCACCGCTTCGACGAGCTGCCGCTCATCGATAAGCTGTTCCCTTCGCTCCGGCACATCTACCTCTTCGAGCCCCAGGCCGGGCCGCTGGCGGCGCTGCAGGTACTGGCCGCACGCGACCCACGCATCCGAGTGTTCCCCGTGGCCATTGCCGACCGCGACGGCACCGCAAGCTTCAACGTGGCCAGCAACGACGGCGAGTCGAGCTCGCTGCTGCATCTGGGCTCGCACCGCGAGCATTTCCCCAATGTGTCGATGCGGGCCCGTATCGAGGTGCCGACGCGGCGCCTGGAGTCGGTTCTCGCAGAGCACAGCCTGCGGCCGCCCGACGTGATGATCATCGACGTGCAGGGTGCGGAGTACCTCGTGCTGCAGTCGCTGGGCCCCGCGGTGCTCGACGGGCTGCGGCTGCTGTACACGGAAGTGAGCCTGGAGCCGCTCTACGAGTCAGCGCGGCTGCTGCCCGACATCGAGGCGTTGCTGGCGCCGCGTTACGTCAATGTCGGATACGCCGCCATCAACGCGCAGGTGCCGGTCCACGGCAACGCCGTGTTCGTGCGGTGCGCCGAGGCGGCGACGGCGCTGGACCTGTCGTGGCGCGAGCGGGTTCGCCGCGGCGCTCGGCGCCTTCGCCAGCGCTGGAAGCGGCGGTGAACGCGCCCGCCGCGGCGCGGCCCCTGGTCTCGGTGGTCGTGCCGACCATGAACAGCGAGGCCGTGCTCGGCGGCGCGCTGCAATCCCTGGCCGCGCAGACCTGGCGCGATTTCGAGCTCGTCGTCAGTGACGGTGCGTCGCGCGACCGTACGCTCGCCCTGGCGCAGGCCGCCATTCCTGCGCTGCCGTCCGTGGTGGTGGATTCCCGCCCCGACGACGGCGTCTACGACGCCATCAACCGCGGCGTGGCGCTGGCGCGCGGGCATTGGTTCCTGGTGCTGGGCAGCGACGACCGCCTGCATTCGCCCGACACCTTGGAGCGGGTGGCGCCGCACCTCCTGGCGGCTGGCGACGCCGGCCTCGTGCACGGCGATGTGCGCATGATGGCGCCCAACCTCTGCCAGGTGCCGCCCGGCGGGCGCTACGCCGGGCCGATGCCGCTGGCGCGGCTGATGGTCGTCAACGTGTGCCAGCAGGCCATCTTCTACCGCCGCAGACTGTTCGACACCCTCGGCGGCTTCGACCCGCGCTACCGCGTCTACGCCGATTGGGCCTTCAACCTGCGCGCGGCCTTCCTGGCGCCGCCACGCTGGATCGACGTGGTCGTGAGCGACTATGCCGCCACCGGCCTGAGCGCCAGCGCCAGCGACCCGGTGTTCCTGGCCGAGGTGCGCGAACTGATCCGCGGCGAGTTCGCACGCCGACCGGGCCAGCGCGAGCTGTGGCCCCTCCAGAGGCGCCTGCTGAGCGATGCCGACGCGCTGCGGCGGCGCGGCGACTGGCCCGGGTTCCTGCGTACCCTGGGCACTTACGTCGGCCTGCAGCTGCGCCGCCTGCACGGACCGCGGCCTCCCGTCTGACCGCGCCGCCCCTGCGGCATGGTCAACCCAGCGGCCGCCGTTGTCGTCTCGCCAGGCGCGCCCGGTTGGCACGGCGAAGCGTCACCGCCAACCGGTGCCAGGGCGCCAACAGCCGCTGATTCCAGCCGGGGCTTCGCCGGCGCACCTCCCCGGCGGCGCCCACGGCGTCAAGCTCGTCTAGCAGCGCGCGCCAGGCTTCGGTGCAGCGCGCCATCGAGTGCCTGGCGAGCACGGATTGCTCGGCCGCATCGGCGACACGCCTGCGCAGCGCGGGGTCGTCCAGTGCGCGGGTGAGCGCCTCGGCCCAGGCGTCGGCGTCATCGGGCAGGAGCCAGCCGCTGCGCCCGTGTTCGACCACGTCGCGGTAGGGCGGGCGATCCGACATGAGGGTGGGGAGGCCGGCGGCTGCGAAGTCA
>JBILSW010000025.1:0-13511 GCA_044371895.1 Rubrivivax sp. | reverse complement strand
CCGGCCGGCTGTGGCGCGTGGAGCCCAACATCGCGCCGGGGCAGACCACCGCCGTGCTCAAGGGCCTGCGGCGCGACGCGCCGGTCAGCCGCAACCGCGACATGGCCTGGGAGCGGCTGCTCGAGAAGAAGAGCGCCGAGCGCACGATTTCGCTGGACCTGCGCTTCGAGGCCACCGCCGACGGCTTCGCGCTGGCGCTGGCCGACGCCGACGGCCACGAGGCTCGCGTGGTCGTCGCCCACGCGCACGAGCCACCCAAGGACGCCGCACGCGCCGAGGCCACGCTGCGCGAGAACCTCTCGCGCCTGGGCGGCACGCCGTTCGAGGCGCGGCAGGTGAAGCTGCGCTGGCGCGGCGCCGAAGGCCCGCTGTTCGTGCCCGCCAGCGTGGCCAACGCGCTGCGGCGCGAGGGCGTCGCGGCGCTGGAGGCCGTGCGCGTCGCCGCCTTCCGGCGGCTGCCGCGGGCCGCGCCGGTGGAGCCGCCCGTGCCCTACCCGGACGACACGCTGAGCTACCTGGCCAACGTCTACAACGCGCAGGCCGCGGCCTTCTACGCGCGCCACGGCGTGCGGCTCGTCGAGGCTGCGTACGAGAGCCACGAGCAGCTCGGCGAGGTCAGCCTCATGATCACGCGCCACTGCGTGCGCTACAGCCTGAGCCTGTGCCCCAAGCAGGCCAAGGGCGTGCAGGGCGTGCAGGGCACCATCCGGGCCGAGCCGCTGACGCTGCGCCACGGCGACGACGTGCTGACGCTGCGCTTCGACTGCAAGCCCTGCGAGATGCACGTGGTGGGCTCGATGCGAAGGAACGTGCTGCAGCAGGCGCGCCGCGACGAGAAGGCCTCGCTGGCCACGCCGCAGCCGATCCGCTTCTACCGATCGCGGCCTGCGGCGTGAATTGCTCGGCGCCTGCCGTGGCCCGCCGCGGCCTGCCGGCCGTCGACAATCGGATGCTCCGACCCAGGCCTCCAGTCACCCCATGAAGATCCTGCTCACCGGCGCCGCCGGATTCATCGGCATGACGACGACGTTGAAGCTGCTGGCCCGCGGCGACACCGTCGTGGGGCTGGACAACCTCAACGACTACTACAGCGTGCAGCTCAAGCGCGACCGACTCGCGCGCCTGACCCCGCACCCCAACTTCAGCTTCGTACAGCTCGACGTGGCCGACCGGCCCGGCATCGAGAGGCTCTTCGCTGAAGGCGGCTTCGACCGCGTCATCCACCTCGCGGCCCAGGCCGGCGTGCGCTACTCGCTCGTCAACCCGCACGCCTACGTCGACAGCAACGTCGTGGGCTTCATGAACATTCTCGAGGGCTGTCGCCACGCCCGCGTGCAGCACCTGGTGTATGCCAGCAGTTCCAGCGTCTATGGCGGCAACACGCGCATGCCCTTCTCCGAGCACGACAGCGTCGACCATCCGGTGAGCATGTACGCCGCCACCAAGAAGGCCAACGAGCTGATGGCGCACACCTACAGCCACCTGTTCGGCCTGCCGACCACGGGCTTGCGCTTCTTCACGGTGTACGGGCCCTGGGGGCGGCCGGACATGGCCCTCTTCCTGTTCACCAAGGCCATCCTCGAGGGCCGGCCGATCGACGTGTTCAACCACGGGAACATGCGCCGCGACTTCACCTACGTCGACGACATCGTCGAGGGAGTGATCCGCGTCACCGACCGCTTGGCCGCGCCCGACCCGGCCTACCGCTCGGACACGCCCGACCCCGGCACCAGCCACGCGCCGTTCCGCGTGTTCAACATCGGCAACCACCAGCCGGTGCCGCTGCTGGACTTCATCGCGGCCATCGAGGACGCGCTCGGTCGCAAGGCCGAGAAGAACCTGCTGCCGCTGCAGGACGGCGACGTGCCGGCCACCTATGCCGACGTCGATGCGCTCACCGAGTGGGTGGGCTTCGCGCCGGGCACCGACATCCGCACCGGCATCGGGCTCTTCGTCGAGTGGTACCGGGCGTACTACAAGGTGTGACGGGCCCCCAGGCTCCCTGCGGCCGCAACCCCCCCGGCCATCAGCGCAGTTCGGCCATCAGGGCCCGCAGCGCCGCCACGGGCACTGCATAGCTGATGCCGGTGGGCGCGCTGAGCGCGCTCTCGCGCCCGGCCTTCACCAGCACCATGTTCACGAGGCCGATCACGCGACCCGTGGCGGTGTCGAACACCGGCCCGCCGCTGTTGCCGGGGTAGGCGGTGGCGTCGAGCTGCAGCAGCTCGAAATTGCCTTCTCGAAGGCGCAGCAGCGCGCGCGGGTCGAGGTTGGACGCCGTCGGCGCCGGCAGCGCCGCCGTGGTGATGCTGGCCACGATGCCGCGGTGCGTGACCATCGCGAAGCCCAGCGTGCCGCCGATGGGGTAGCCCATCAGCGCGACCTCGGCGCCCTCGCGTGCGTTGCCGGGCTCAGCCAGCGGCAGGGCCGGCAGCGCCGGGCCGTCGATGCGCAGCAGCGTCAGGTCGCGCACACGGTCGGCGCCCACCACGCGGGCGCGGCGGCCGCTGGCCATGTCGCCGCTGCGCCCGGTCAGCACCATCAGCTGCGGGCCGCTGCCGGGCTCGGCCGTGTCGGCGCCGGGCGGCAGCACGTGGAAGTTGGTCGCCACCAGCGTGCCGTCGCCGACGACGAAGCCTGTGCCGCGAAAGCCGAAGCGCGGGCTGTCGGTGGGGCTGAAGGTGCCCACCGGCAACACCGAGGGCCGCGCCGACGCGATGAGCCCGGGCAGGTCGGCCCGTGCCAGGGCGCCCATCGGGGCCAGGGCCAGCGCCAGCGTGGCGCCCAGCAAGCGCCGGCGCGGCGGCGTCACAGCGTGGCCAGCAGCTTGGCGACCTCGGCCTGGTCCCGGAACCGGCTGCCGAGCTTGGCCAGGTCCTCGAGCTCGGCGCGCGCATAGGCCTTGTCGCCCGACTGGATGAACAGCCGCGCGAGCGTGAGCTTGAGGCCCGGGTCGTTGGGCGCGCGCGAGATCGCCGACTTCTGCACCTCGATGGCCTGCGGCAGCTTCTTGTCGGCGGCCAGTGCCAGCGCCAGCGTGTCCATCATCTGCGGGCGGCCGGGCAGCAACTCGTTGGCCTTCCTGGCGAGCTCCAGCGCGCCGGGCTTGCCTTGCCTGACCAACAGGTAGGCCACGTTGTTCATCGCGATGGCGTTGCGCGGCTGCGCGGCCACCACGGCGCGGTAGTGCCCTTCGGCGGCGGCGAAGTCGCCGCGCTGCAGCGCTAGATCGCCTTCGTAGAAGCGGAATACCGGGTCCTTGGGGTTGGCGCGGTTCCAGTCGGCGGCCACCTTGTCGGCCTCGGCCTGGCGGCCCGCGTTGAGCAGCGCCATGTGCAGGCGCACGACGATGTCGGTGACCTTGCCCAAGTCCAGAGCCTTGCGGTAGGCGACCGCCGCCAGATCGTGATTGCGGCGCGCGATCTCGACGTCGCCCTCCAGCAGGAAACCGCCGGGATCCTTGGGCTCGGCCTTCTGGATCTCGCGCGCCAGTGCGATCGCTTCCTGGGGCTTGTTCTGGCGCATCGCCACCGTCATCAGGGCGCGGCGCGCCGGCCCAAAGCCCGGGCGCAGCTTCAGCGCGTCTTCCAGGGCCCGTCGGGCGGCGGCGTAGTCCTGCGTCTCCAACAGAGCCTCGGCCAGGCGCACCTGGTAGACCGGGTTGGTGTCGTGCTGCGCGGTCAGCTGCTTGAAGGTGGCGACGGCGCTGGAGGCGTCCTTGGCGGCCAACTGCGCGCGGCCCAGGGTCTCCTTCAGGTCGGGGTCTGACGGCAGCGCCGCGGCGCCCTCCCGTGCGGCGGTCAGGGCTGCCGCGGTGTCGCCGGTGCCCAGCAGCCGATTCACCAGCATCAGGTGTGGCTGCGCCTCGCCGGCGTTGGCCTTCACCGCGTCGCGCAGGTGCCTCAACACGGCGTCGGGCTCGGCGCCGGTGCGCTGCGCCAGTTCGGCCAGCGACAGGTGCACCAGGTGGCTCTTGGGGTCGGCCTTGGCGTGGTCTTCGAAGCGCTTGCGCGCGGCCTCGGGCTTGCCGGCGTCCAGGTCGATCGCCGCCAGGCTGGCGATGGCCGGGAAGTAGCCCGGTTCCTTGGCCAGTGCCGCCTCGAATGACTGTGTCGCGGCCGGGATCTGGCCCTGCATCAGCTGCACGCGGCCGCGCAGGTGGTAGGGCAGGGCTCGCTCGGGCTGCTTCTTCTGGAGGTTGTCGATGGCCTTGAGAGCGCCTGGAAGGTCGTTCGCGCGCATGCGTGCGCTGACCAGCGCCAGGTCGGCGCGCGTGCTCTTGTCGTCGGCCGCCACGGACTCGAGCTTGGCGATGGCCGAGCCCGTGTTGCCGCGCGCCAGCTCGGCCAGCGCAATGCTGGTGCGCACGCGGGCGTCGTCGGGGGCGGCACGGGCCGCAGCGGCGTAGGCCGCGTCGGCGCGGCGGTTGTCGCCCAGGCGCAGGTAGGCCTCGCCGGCCAGAGCGAGGCTGGTGCCGTCGGGCGACTGGCCATCGATCACGGGCGCGAGCGCACTCACCGCCTTGCCGGGCTGGTTCAGGCGAAGGTAGGTTTGCGCGAGCAGGTGTCGTGCCAGCAGGCGTCCCGGCGCGTTCTTGAGCGCGCGCGCCAGGGAGGCTTCCGCCTCGACCAGCCTACCAAGCCGGAAGTCGGCGGCGCCCGCCAGCTCCAGCACCCGGGCGTTTTCGGGCATGACCTTGAGCAGCCGTGCGGTCAACTCGCGGCTCTTGAGCGAGTCCCCGTCGGCGAAGGCGAACTGGGCTTCCAGGAAGGCGGTGTCGGGGTGGTTGGGCGCTACCTTCTTGAGCTCGGCGAACTGGGCGCGCGCGGCGTCACCCTGGCCCTGCTCGTTAAGCAGGGTGATCGCGGAGGTGTGGGCCGCTACCGACCGGGGGCTGCTCTCGAGCACCCGCTTGAACACGACGAGGGCGGCTTCGCGGTTGCGCTGGCCGAACCAGAGCACCTCGCCCTTCAAGATGCCGGCACCCTGGTGGCCCGCGTCCTGGGCGAGTACGCCGTCGAGCAGGGCCACCGCGCCGGCGAAGTCGCCTTCGGAGGCCTTCAGGCGGGCCTGCAGCACAAATGCCGGCGCATAGCCGGGCACGAGTGTCAGCGCGGCCGCGGCAAGATCGCTGGCGCGCTGCGGGTTGTTGCGCACCAGGTGGGCGGCGGCCAGCGAGGCGAGGAGATCGGCCTGGGCCTGGGGGTCGGCCAGCTTCGTGTCGCTGAACTGCGCCAGCAGCCGCGTCTCGTCGCCCACCGCCACCAGTGCGCGGGCCAGCGGGGGAATCACTATGTCGTCGGGCGCCTGCAGCTCCTGCGCCTTCTGCAGCTCGACCAGGGCCGACACCGGATCGCCCGCTTCCAGCAGCGCCAGGCCCAGGTGCAGCCGGAAGTCGGCCGATTCGGGCTTCTTCTGCAGCGCGCTCTTGAACTGGATGACGGCGGCGGCGTAGTCGCGCTGCTTCATCGCGGCCTTGCCGGCGGCGGCGAGGTCATCGCCGCTCATGCCCCCGCAAGCGGCCAGGACGACTGCGGCGGCGAGCACGGCGCCGGCCAGCAGACCCCGCTGGCGTGAGCGGGTCGTGTGGTGGGGGGTGGGGCGCGCTGTCATGTCGGTCTCCGGGGCCGGCGGGTGCTACTTGATCGCCAGCTTCTTCATCAGGTCGTAAAGCGTCGGTCGGCTCACGCCCAGCAAATCGGACGCCTTCACGATGTTGCCATTGGCGCGGGCCAGGGCCGCCACGATGGCCTGGCGCTCGGCGGCTTCGCGCACGGCGCGCAGGTCGAGTTCGGCAGCCACGCCATCGCCGTCGCGCTGCGTACGGGGCAGGCCCAGATCGTCGCAGGAGATGCGCTCGCCGTCGGCCATGATGGACGCCCGCTTGACGGCGTTGAGCAGCTCGCGCACGTTGCCCGGCCACGCGTGCTGGTCGATGGCCTCGAGCGCGTCTTCGCTGAACTGCAGCGAGCTGCGGCGCTGCTCCTGCGCGAAGCGCCGCAGGAAGGCGTGCGCCAGCAGTACGGCGTCGCCATGGCGGCTGCGCAGAGGCGGGATGTTGACCACGATCTCTGCGAGGCGGTAGTAGAGGTCCTCGCGGAAGCGGCCTTCCGCGATCTGGCCCTTCAGGTCCTGGTGGGTGGCGCAGACCACGCGCACGTCGACCGGGATCTCGCTGCGCCCGCCCAGCCGCTCGATCGTGCGCTGCTGCAGGAAGCGCAGCAGCTTGGCCTGCAGGCTGTGCGGCAGGTCGCCGATCTCGTCGAGGAACAGGGTGCCGTTGTGCGCCGTCTCGATCTTGCCGGGCGTCGTCTTGGCCGCGCCGGTGAAAGCGCCCTTTTCGTAGCCGAAAAGCTCGCTCTCGAGCAGGTTCTCGGGGATGGCAGCGCAGTTGATGGCCACGAAGCGCCCCTGGCGCTTGCTGGCGGCGTGCAGGCCCTGCGACAGCACCTCCTTGCCCGTGCCGCTCTCGCCGAGCAGAAGCACGGTCGCGTCGGAGCCCGCCACGCGCTCGACCAGGCGGCCGATGCGCAGCATCTCGGCATCGCGCGTGATCAGGCCCGAGAGCGCATCGGGATGGTGCAGCGCCTGCAGCCGGCGGTTCTCGGCCTGCAGCTCTGCCAGCCGGCTGGCGCGCTCGACCACCAGGTTGAGCACGTCGGACTCGAAGGGCTTGGCCAGGAAGTCGTAGGCGCCCATGGACACCGCGCGCAGCGCGTTGGCCTGGTCGTTCTGCCCGGTGAGCACGATCACCTTGGTGGCGGGCTCGATGTCGAGGATCTGCTCGAGCAGCAGGAAACCCTCCGACACCGAGTCTGGGTCGGGCGGCAGACCGAGATCCATGGTGACGACGGCGGGCTGGTGGCGGCGCAGCTGCAGCAGCGCGCTCTCGCGGTCGGAGGCCGCCACCGACTCGAAGCGGTCCAGCGTCCACTTGATCTGCTTCTGCAGCGCGAGGTCGTCCTCGACGATCAGCAGCGGGGCATCCTGGCGCATCGGGTCGGCCTCGCTCAGCTCGCCACGGGACGCATCAGGTCGGAGCCCTGGGGCGCCTCGAAGGCGGGCAGCAGCACCGTGAAGACCGAGCCCTCGCCGGGGCGGCTGGAGACGTCGATGCTGCCGCCGAGCTCGCGCACGTACTGCGCGCTCTCGAAGCTGCCGATGCCCATGCCGCTGGACTTGGTGCTGCTGAAGGGCCGGAAGAGCTGGTTGCGCACGAATTCCTCGGTCATGCCGCTGCCGGTGTCGCCGACCTCGACGCGCACGCTGCCAGCCACGCGGGCCGTGCGCAACCAGACGCGGCCGCCAGCGGGCGTGGCGTCGAGCGCGTTCTGCACCAGGTGGCCCAGCACACGCTCGAGGCGGTCGTCGTGGCCACGGGTGAACAAGTGCTTGCCTTCATCGGTTTCGAGGGTGCGGCCCTGGGCACTGGCCATCGCGACCAGACGGCGCACGATGGGCTGAAGCTCGACGCCGCGGCTGCCGCCCGGAGGCTTGGCGCCCTCGCGCAGCTGCAGCATCAGCCGCTTCATCTTCTCAAGCGAACTTTCGACGGTCAACAGCATGTCCTGCTGGAACTCCCGGTTGTCGTGCAGGCGTTCCGCATTCTTGAGCATCAGCGACAGCTGGGCGACGATGTTCTTCAGGTCGTGCACCACGAAGGCGGACATCTTGTTGAAGGCCTCGAACTTGCGCGCGTCCAGCAGTGCCTCGGCGGCCTGCATCTGGGCCAGGTAACCCGCAGCCTGACGGCCGGCGGTCTTGAGCAGGTCCAGCACTTCCCAGTTGAGATTGATCGCCGTCAGCGGCCTCGCCAGCAGCACGAAGCCCTGCAGCTCGTCGCCCACCATCAGCGGCACCACCAGCCAGCCGTTCCTTGCGCCGAGCAGCCAGGTCGGCAGGGCGAGCTCGCCGTACCGGCGCGGCGACGAGCGGAATTCGTCGAGGTCGATCACCCAGCCCTGCGTGGCCAGGAATCGCACCAGCGACGAATCGGCTGCCTCGATCTCGGTGGTGACGGGCATGTTCCAGGCCGCGGACTGCGCATAGCCGCCGTCGCCCTGGCGCGTCCAGAGGCTGCCGGCGGGGCACTCCAGCATCTTGGCCAGGCCGCGCACGATCATCTCGCCCGTTTCCTGGGGGCTGCGGTTGGCCGAGAGCATGGCGGTGAAGCGCAGCCACTCCTCGCGGTAGTCGTAGCGGTAGCTGTAGAAGTGCTTGCCCACGAACACCCGCAGCCACGAGCGCAAGGCGCCCGAGAACGCCAGCATTCCCAGCAAGGCCAGCGCCGCCACCACCAGCCCCAGCTGCAGCGCGCGACCCCACTCGCCCCCGAAGAAGCGAACGTAGTAGCCCACCGCTGCCATGAACAGCAGGTAGGCGCCGGCCAGCAGCAGCGAGGCCGAGTAGAAGGCCGCGGCGCGCGAGACGTGCAGCTTGGCGATCCAGTTCGGGCTGCGTCGCGCCGCCACGAAGAGAAAGGGCACCGCCAGGGCATGCACACCGCCGCGCGCGGCCAGGGCCACGGGGTCCAGCTTGCCGAACAGCAGGCCCTCGGCGAAGAGGTAGATGTCGAACACGAAGACGCACGCCAGGCCCAGGCACACGGGCTTGGCGTTCCAGCGCTGGTCTTCGCGCAGGTTGCGGAACAGCTGCTCCACCATCAGCAGCCCGCACACCGGCAGGGCCAGGGCGCCGGCAATCACGAGCCGGGCGACCTCGCCTTCCAGCACGCCCACAGCGGCCAGGGTCATCAGCAGCGCTGCAGCAGTGCCGCTGCCGATGGCCACGCGCCGCATCACCCGCGTGGCGGGCGAGGGCTGGCCCTGGCCGTCCTGCGGCAGCAACAGGACCAGGAAGGTGAACCACAGCGCATAGCGGGCCACGTCGGTGGCCTGCGCGATGAAGACGGCCGCGAGGTCGGTCCACGCCAGGCTCAGCAGCGAGGCCGCGCACCACGCGGCCGAGGCGAGCAGCGCCCAGGCGACCGGCCAGCGCGACTGCTGGGTGCCGGCCACGGAGCGCCCGCTGCGGGCGAGGTAAAGCGCCAGCGCCAGATGGGCGACAAGGCCGAGCCCATAGGCCACGGAAGCGACGCTGAACGGCGGCAGGTTCATGCCGTAGGGCCCGGCACGGCGGCCGGCGCTATCGGGCGCCCTTGCCGGTGAGCACCACGCCGACCGTTTCCATCAGGACCAGCAGGTCCAGGAAAAGCGTGTGGTTCTTGACGTAGTAGAGGTCGTATTGCAGCTTCTCTTGCGAGTCCTCGACGGTGGCGCCGTAAGGGTAGCGCACCTGCGCCCAGCCGGTGACGCCCGGCTTGACGCTGTGGCGCAGGGCGTAGAAGGGGATCTCCTGGGTCAGCTGGTCCACGAAGTAGGGCCGCTCGGGGCGCGGGCCCACCAGGCTCATCTCGCCGAGCAGCACGTTGAACAGCTGCGGCAGTTCGTCGATGCGCAGCCGGCGGATCACCGCGCCCACGCGGGTGACGCGTGCATCGTTGGCAGCGGCCCAGACGGGCTTGCCATCCTTCTCGGCGTCGTTGCGCATGCTGCGGAACTTGGCGATGCTGAAGCTGCGGCCGTGCAGGCCGGTGCGTTCCTGACGGTAGAGCACGGGGCCGGGGCTCTCAAGCTTGATCAGCAGCGCCGTCACCAGCATCACCGGCAGCGACAGCACCAGCAGGATGATGGCGCAGAACAGGTCGAACGCGCGCTTGACGCCGGTGCGCCACAGACCCTGATTGAAGCCGTCGCCAAAGATCAGCCAGCTGGCATTGAGGTAGTCGATGCGAATCTGGCCCAGCGTCTTCTCGAAGTGGGTGTTGAGGTCGTGCACCTTCACGCCCGCGGCCTTGCAGTCGAGCAGCTGCCGCAGCGGCATGCTGCCGGACCGGCGCTCGGTGAGCGCGACGACGATTTCGTCGACACCCAGGCGGCCCGCCAGCGCGGGCAGGGTGTCTTCGAGCATGAGGATGAGGTGGGCCGGCACGGCGGCTTCGCGCTCGTTGGGGCCGGGGACGAAGCCGACGATCTCGGCGTTGGGGTCGTTCTTGAGCAGCGTTTCGCTCACGTCGCGGGCGGCCGTGCCGGCGCCGAAGATGAGGATGCGCGCGCGAGCCGACGCTGCCGAGTTCGCGTGCGAGAGGTACGCCCGCCGCACCACCAGCGCGGCCACGCCGGCCATCACCGAGAACTGGATGGTGCCCAGCTTGCCGTACTCGGTCGGCAGCAGACCGAAGATCACGTAGGCCACCGGCAGCAGCACCAGCAGCACGAAGGCGCCTCGGGCGGCCGAGCGCGTGGCGCTGCCCCGGGGACCGGACTCGTAAAGCCCCGATGCGCTGCCCACCAGCACCAGGCAGGCGGCGAACGAGACCATGTGCGTGCCCGCCACCGGCAAAGCCCGGGTGAGCCCGCCGACGTGGATGGCCACGGCGAGCATGACGAGCACCAGCACCAACCCAAGATCGAAAACCAGCGCACGCAGCGCGGCCTGAGGGATGTAGTGGTTGAAGATGCGGATCATGGCGCGGCTGCTGCAGCCCTGGCGCGACACGCATGGACGCTGGTCGCAACGGGGCTATCCACCGGAGTCTCGGCCTTAGGTGGGCTCCCAAGTGACCCGCAAACTGTAGGCGGCTGGCGACCGCCACAGCAATCCCCGCCCTCGGGGTCGGCCGCTGGATGCGGGAAGAAGTCGCGAACTCAGGAGCCGAGCCGCAACGAGCACCGCCGGTCGCGCCGCGAGGCGGGCGACGATTCCGAGGTGGCCGGACCGAGGAATTTCGTGACGAACGGCTACCTCCCCCGCGCTCGTGGGAATCCTGCCGCCCAGAGCGCCGACGGCCTGTGCCATCATGCAGCGGGGCGGTGTTGGCAAGCCATGTCTGGGGCCCTGACTGCCCTTTTCGAACCACCTGTGGCAGGTCGACTGCCGGTCCGGCGGGTGGTTCTTGAAGCTGACAAGGAGTCGCATGTGAACGGTTTGTCGTGGTGTTTCCGCAGCCTGCGAGCTGGTTTCCTGGCGACATTGGCCTTGATCCTCTTGGGCTGCGCCTCGACCGACTTCCCCCCCGCCCCCACCCGCGCCGCCAGCGCCGACTACAACTACGTCATCGGCGCCGGAGACACTGTCAACATCGTGGTCTGGCGCAATCCGGAGCTGTCGGGCGTGTACCCCGTGCGCCCCGACGGCAAGCTGGCGGCGCCGCTGGTCGACGAACTCGTCGCCCAGGGCAAGACGCCGCCGGAGCTGGCGCGCGACATCGAGAAGAAGCTCTCCACCTACGTGCGCGACCCTGTCGTGACGGTCATCGTCACCGGTTTCGTGGGCCCCTACAGCGAGCAGATCCGCGTCGTCGGCGAAGCCGCCCGCCCGCTGTTCCTGCCCTACAAGCAGAAGATGACCCTGCTCGACGTGATGATCTCCGCCGGCGGCCTGACCGACTTCGCCGACGGCAACCGCGCCATCATCCAGCGCACCTCCGAGGGCAACAAGCAGTACGCCGTGCGCCTGAAGGACCTCATCAAGCGCGGCGACCTCAGCGCCAACGTCGAGATGCGCCCCGGCGACATCCTCGTCATCCCCCAGGGCCTGTTCTGACGGCCGCGCCGTCGTAACGCCGCCGGCAGCGCCGCATGCAAGAGATCGTCCAGCAAGCCCTCGTCATCCTGCGGGGGATGTGGAAATTCCGCTGGCCCGGGCTCGTCGTGGCCTGGGCGGCGGCCGTGGCCGGCGTGGTCGTGGTCATCAAGATCCCCGACCAGTACGAGGCCACGACCCGCATCTACGTCGACACCGACTCCATCCTCAAGCCGCTGATGGCCGGCCTGACGGTGACGCCCAACGTCGAGCAGCAGATCGGCATGCTCAGCCGCACGCTGCTCAGCCGCCCCAACCTGGAAAAGCTCGTGCGCATGGCCGACCTCGACCTGCGCAACGCCAACCGCAACGACCAGGAAGCACTCATCGAGAGGCTCGCGAAGGGCATCGAGATCCGCACCGCCGGGGGCCTGAACCTCTACAACATGACCTTCCGCGACACGGAGCCTGAACGCGCGAAGCGCGTGATCCAGGCGATGTCGTCGATATTCATCGAGTCGGGCCTGGGCACCAGTCGCAAGGACACCGACGCTGCCAAGACCTTCCTGAGCGAGCAGATCAAGACCTACGAGGCCAAGCTCGACGAGGCCGAGACGCGCATGAAGGAGTTCCGGCTGCGCAACATCGCCGTGCAGGCGGCCGACGGCAAGGACGCCGCCAGCCGCCTTGCCGAGGCCAACGCCCAGCTGCAGGGCGCCCAGCTGCAGTTGCGGGAGGCCGAGTTCGCCCGCGATGCGGCCAAGCAGCAGTTGGCCATGGAGCGCGGGCAGGGCGCGAACGTCGCATTGCCGAGCCTGCTGCAGGAGTCGACCATCAACGTCGCCACCCCTGAGCTCGATGCCCGCATCGGCGAGTTGCGCAAGAGCCTCGACGCGCTGCTTCAGCGCTACACCGACCAGCACCCCGACGTCATCACGACCCGTCGCCTGATCACCGACCTCGAAGCCCAGCGGAAGCGGGAAGTGGCCGAGTTGCGCAAGGCCGCAACGGCCCAGGCTGCGGCAGCCGGGCCCGGTGCCGGCGCAACCGGCAGCCTGGCCGCCCAGGAGCTTGCCCGCGTGGTGGCCGGCGCCGAGGTGCAGGTGGCTGCGTTGCGTGCCCGCGTGGCCGAATTCGGAGCGCGTGCCGCTGCCGCCCGCGAGGCCATGAAGACGGCCCCTCAGCTCGAGGTCGAGGCCGCGCAGCTCAACCGCGACTACACCATCATCAAGAAGAACTACGAAGACCTGGTCACCCGGCGTCAGTCGGCCGTGATGTCGGGCGAGCTCGACGTCGCCTCGGGCGTGGCCGAGTTCAGGGTGATCGACCCCCCGCGCGTGTCGCCCAGGCCGGTGTCGCCCAACCGCATGCTGCTGCTGCCCGCCGTGCTGCTGGCTTCGCTGGGGGGCGGGCTGTTCTTCGCCTTCGCGGCGGCGCAGCTGCGCCCCACCATCGCCAGTGGCGAAGACCTGCGCTCGTTATCGGGCCTGCCGCTGCTGGGGGTGGTCACGATGCTGCGCACCGAGGAAGACCTGCGCGGCGAGCGCGCCAGTCTGTTCCGCTTCGTCGCGGCCTCGGGTGGACTGGTCGGCCTTTTCCTGGCGGGGCTGATCGCCCTGTCGTTGAACTCCCGCCTCGGAGGCTGACGCGCCATGAGCAGCCTGATCGAACAAGCCGCCCAGCGCCTGGCCCAGCTGCGCGCCGCGGGTGTCGAGGTACCCGGGCTCGATGCCCAGGCGCCCGGCGCCGCGCCGGCTGCGCCTGCACCCTCTGCACCCTCTGCGGCCGCGCAGAGGGCCGCGCAGGTGGCCGCGCAGGTGGCCGCTGCGGCCGCGCCTCGGGCGGAGGAGGCCGGCGTTGCCTCGCGCCAGCGTTCGCGTCCTCGGCCTGCGCCGCAGGCCGAGAAGCCGGCACCGCCTGCGCAGAAG
>JBILSW010000024.1:0-13514 GCA_044371895.1 Rubrivivax sp. | reverse complement strand
CCGCGCCAGCGCTGCCGCCACCGCATCGACGCGGGCGACGATCTCCGGGGCAACCCGAGCGCCGGTCTGCAGCACCATACGCGCGACCCGCGGCCGCCGGCCGCCTGGAGAGAGATCGCCAGGAGCGGGTTCGCCGAAAGGCGGCCCGTCGCGCACGACCGGCACGGTCGCGGGATCGCCGGGATGCACGCCGGCCAGCGCACGGTAGGCGGCTTCGAGGTCGGCGAGCGTGCGCGCGAACGGGCCGATCGAGTTCATCAGGTCGAGCGTCGGCGGGCCGTCGAAAGGCGGCAGCGACGAAACCCCGGGCACCCGCCCGGCCGAGGGCCGCAGCCCCCAGACGCCGCAGAAGCTCGCCGGAACACGGATCGAGCCGCCGTAATCGGCCCCCAGGCCGAGCGGGGCGAAGCCCGCGGCGACCGCCGCGGCATCGCCGCCGGAGGAGCCGCCGGCGGTGCGCGACGGATCGCGCGGATTGCGGGTGGCCCCGTGCAGACTGCTGACGGTGTTCCAGCGGATCTGGAAGTCGGGCTGGTTCGCCTTGCCGACCACGATCGCGCCGGCCGCGCGCAGCCGGCGCACCGCCTCGGCATCGGTCGGCGACACGCGCTGCGCGAACGGCGCCACGCCCTCGGTCCGTCGCCATCCGGCAACGTCGAAGTGATCCTTGATCGACACCGGCACGCCGTCCAACGGCAGGCCGGCGCGGGCGACGTGATCCGCGTCGGCCGCCCGCGCCTGCGCGAGGGCTTCGTCGGGCCGCAGCTCGACGAACGCGTGCACCGCCGGATCGAGCCGCCCGATGCGCGCCAGGTGCGCGCGCATCACGGCCTCGCGGCTCACCTCGCGCCGCGCGACGAGCCGCACGAGGCTCGCTGCGTCCAGCGCGCACAGCGCGTCGTCGTCGGTCACCGCTGCGCCCCTTCCGTCACCGCGCCCCCTCACAGGCCGAGGTAGGCCCGCTGCACCGCCGGGTCGTCCATCAGCGCCCGTGCCGAGCCTTCGCCGGCGACGTGGCCATTCTCCAGCAGGTAGCCGCGGTCGGCGATCGCCAGGCTCTTCTTCGCGTTCTGCTCGACCAGCAGCACGCTGACGTCGCCCGAGCGGATCGTGGCCAGCGCCTTGAACAGTTCGCCCGTCATCAGCGGCGATAGTCCGAGCGACGGCTCGTCGAGCAGCAGCGCGGTCGGCTGCGACATCAGCGCGCGGCCGATCGCCACCATCTGCTGCTCGCCGCCGCTCATCGTGCGCACCGCCTGTCCGAGGCGCTCCCTGAGCCGCGGGAACAGCTCGACCACCCGCTCGAAATTACGCGCCCGGTGGGCGCGCGCGCGCTTCGGGAACGCCCCCATCTCGAGGTTCTCGCGCACCGTCAGCTCGCCGAAGATGCCGCGGCCCTCCGGCACCAGCGCCAGCCCGGCCTCGACGCGCTCGTGCGCCGGCAACCCATGCAGCGCGACGCCGCCCAGGACGATCTCGGTGCCGGGCAAGGTCTTCACCAGCCCGGCCAGTGCCTTCAGCAGAGTGGTCTTTCCGGCGCCGTTGGCGCCGAGCATCACCACCACCTCGCCGGGCGCAACGTGCAGCGAGATGCCCTGCAGCGCCCGGTGCTGGCCGTAGGCGGCCGCGATGCCCCGCACCTCAAGCATGGTCGTCCCCGAGGTAGGCCGTGATCACAGCCGGATCGGCCAGCACCTCGGCCGGTGGCCCTTCGGCGATCTTGGCGCCGGCGTTCATCACGACGCAGCGGTCGCACACCGAGCGGATCGCGTCCATCACGTGCTCGACCATCAGGATCGTCACGTTGCCGCCGCGCAGCGAGCGGATCAGCTCGAGCGCGACGCCGAGTTCGGTCGGGTTGAGGCCGGCCAGCCACTCGTCGAGCAGCAGCACCTGGGGCTGCGCGGCGAGTGCGCGCGCAAGCTCGACGCGCTTCTGGTCGATGTAGGTGATCTCGCCGGCCAGCCGGTCGGCCTGGCCGGCGAGCCCGACACGCTCGATAAGCCCGTCGACGAACGCGCCCATCGGACCCGCGGGCGGGCGACCGCCGAACGTGGCCCCAGCGCGCACGTTCTCGCGCACGCTCATCGTCCGGAACACCCGGACGAGCTGGAAGGTGCGCGCGATGCCGGCACGCGCGATGCGGTGCGGCGGCAGGCCGGCGATGTCGCGTCCGGCGAAGCGGATGCGCCCGGCGTCGGGCACCAGCGCGCCGCTGATCAGGTTCATCGCCGTGGTCTTGCCCGAGCCGTTGGGCCCGAGCAGGCCGACGATCTCGCCGCTGTGAACGTCGAAGCTGAGCTGGTCGACCGCGCGCAACCCGCCGAAGGCCTTGCTGACGGCCTCGAGCGAGAGCACCGGTTCGCGGCCGGCCTGCGGCAGCGCGCTCATGGCCGCGGCTCCGCCGGCGCCGGGGGCGCAGCCGTCGCGGCGTCGTCCGGCCGGCGCCGCCGGCCCTGCAGCAGGCCGAGCACGCCGCGCGGCAGCGCGTACACGATCAGCAGGAAGATCAGGCCCAGCACGATGCTGAAGTGGTTCGGGAAGTACTTGATGAGCACCTCGAACAGGAACACCAGCGGCACCACGCCGAGCAGCGGCCCCCAGAACGCGCCGACGCCGCCCAGCAACGCCATGATCACGACCTGGAACGAGATCTGCGCGTTGAAGGCGATCGACGGGTCGATGTAGGTCCAGCGCGGCGCGACGATCGCGCCGACCAGCACCATGAACACCGAGCTGATGACGAACATCGTGAGCTTGGCGCGGGTGGTGTCGACGCCGCAGTGGCGCGAGGCCGCCTCGTCCTCGCCGATCAGCCGCAGCGCGAAGCCCAGCCGCGAGCGCGACGCCCACCACGCGGCGCCGAGCACCAGCACGAAGAGGACGAGCAGCTTCCAGTAGATCTCGCCCGGCGAGGTGTCGACGAACACGTAGCGGCCCACCGACCTCGAGACGTTGGCCTCGTACCAGGTGACCAGCTGCCGGACGAGCTCGGTGAGCCCGAAGGTGAAGATCACGAAGTACATGCCCGAGAGCCGCAGCGTCATGAGCCCGACCACGAGCGCGAGGACCGCGCCCACGACCAGCGCGATGCCGAGCACCGCGAGGAACGGCAGCTTGTCGGCGAACACCGCCGTCACGTAGGAGCCCAGCCCGAAGAACGACACCGAGGCGAGCGAGATGTACCGGGTCGTGCCCGAGAACATGCCCCAGGCGGTGGCCAGCACCCCGAACATCAGCAGGTTGATGCCGAGCGAGGTCGTGTAGTCGTTGCCCAGCTTCGGCACCGCGGCCAGGGCCGCGAGGGCGACGATGGCGACCGCCGCGAGCACGACGCGCGCGCGGCTCACCGCGAGGCCCTTCCGAACAGGCCGTTGGGCCGGAACAGCAGCACCGCCAGGAACAGCGCGTAGTTCGAGGCGAGCGTGAGCTGCGGGTCGCCGTAGATCGCCACGAAGCTCTCGACCGCGCCGAGCATGAACGCGGCAAGGATGCCGCCGGGCAGGTTGCCGACGCCACCCATGATCACGATGATCAGCGCCTTCATCGTGAAGACGACGCCCATCGTGGCGCTGAAGGTGAGGAAGGTGCTGATCAGGACGCCGGCCAGCGCGACCAGCATCGCGCCCAGCGCGAATGCCAGGCCGGCCAGCTTCTTCACGTCGACACCGACCAGCTGCGCCGACACCGGGTCGACGGCGAGCGCGCGGATCGCCGTGCCGATGCGGGTGCGTGTCAGCATCAGGTACAGGCCGAGGCCCACGCCAAGCGCGATCGCCAGCGCGAGCAGCCGGTTGGCGGCCACCTTGCTGCCGAGCACGTCGACCGGCACCGACAGGAACGAGTAGCTGAGGTAGCCGCCGCCGACGGCCGCCAGCATCACCCCCTGCACCACGAACAGCAGGCCGAAGGTGGCGAGCAGGCTGTCGGCCTCGAGGGCTTCGCGGTTGGGTGCCCGGCGCACCAGCGGCATCAGCACGATCCGGTAGATGCCCAGCCCGACGATCGCCGCCAGCGGCAGGATCAGCGCCATCGCGAGCAACGGCGACAGCATCTGCTTGCTGACCAGCGCCCACGCGAGCACGGCGGCTGCGATCAGCAGGTCGCCGTACGACAGGTTCATGATGCGCGCGACGCCGTACTGGAGGTTGAGCCCCAGCGCGACGAGCGCGTACATGCCCCCGAGCGTCAGGCTCGCGATGAGGGCGTCGATCAGGGCGGCCATGGCGCGGACCGTCGGTGCTGGGGGCGGCGTGGCTTCAGGCCCGCCAGTTCGGCTTCGGGAACCGGACCGCCTTCGCGCCCGGCTGCGCCGGGCCGACGCCGACGAAGTCGCCGTCCTGCCACTGGCCCACGAAGAAGCCGCCCACGCGGATGTTGTCCTTGAAGCGCAGCGGCCCGACGATCGTGTTGAAGCTGCCGGTGTCGAGCTCGTTGATGATCGCGGCCCGGTCGAGCTTGCCGATCTTCTCGGTGGCCTGTTGCAGCGCCTGCAGGCCGGCGTAGAAGAGCGACGACCCCCAGCGGTCCGGCTCGCGCTTGTGCATCTCGACGTGGCGCGCGACGTACTGGCGGAACTGCGGCGTGACGTCGGGATTCCAGCCGCCGATGCCCATCACGCCCTCGACGTTTTCCTTGAAGCGGTCGCGGTAGATCGGGAACGCCGAGCCGACGGCGACGTAGAACACCTTCGGATTGAAGCCCCGTACGCGCGAGGCCTCGGTCAGGCCGACGGTGTCGGGCGGATAGCTGAAGGCCACGAAGGTGTCGGCGTTGGCGCGCTCGGCCTCAGCGATGATCGGCGCGAGGTCGGAGGTGCCCAGCGGGTAGCCCTTGTCGTAGGTGAGCTTGAATCCGGCCGCTCCGAACGCGCGGCGCGCGGCGTTGGAGAGCTCCAGACCAAAGGCGTCGGTGACATGCACCATCGCCACCGTGTCGCCGATGCGGCCGGCCGCGCGCAACCCGCGCAGCACCTCGACCGCCGCTTCGGCGTAGGTGCTGGCCGTGTTCAGCAGCGCGAACAGGTTGTTCCAGTTCTTGACGATCTCGGGGATCCGGTCGCTCACCAGGCTGGCGGCGAGCTGCGGCATGTTGGCCCGTCGGAAGATCGGCGCGACCGCGAGGTTCTGGCCGGTGCCCCAGGGCGGCAGCATGAAGTCGACCTTGTCCTGGTTGACCAGCCGCTCGCAGGCCCGGATCGCCTCTTCGGCCTGGCTGCGGTCGTCGTACTCGATGCCCTCGAGCAGCACGCGCCGGCCGCCCAGGTTGAACCCGCCCGCGTCATTCACATCCTTGATCCACAACTGGTAGTTGGGCCACTGCGTGATCGAGGCTCCACCGGCGAAGGGCCCGGTCTTGGAAATCGCCCATCCGACCTTGATGGTGGACGGGGTCTGGCTGCGCACGATCGCGGGTGCGCCGAGGATCGCGACGCCGGCGCCGAGGGCCTTCAGGGTGCTGCGGCGGTCGCCGCGGAACGGGGTCTGGGTCATTGCTGTCTCCTAGTGTGGTCTGTCGCCATGGTCGCCGGGCGCCGCGTGTGCCCGGCGGGTTCCTCACCGGTGCCGGGGGTCGTCCCCGGCCCGGCCGTCGCGCTCAGCGGATCAGCGCGTCGATCGCCGCGCGGCCGAGGCCCACCTTGTCGTAGTGGGCCCGGCACATCGCCAGGTAGTCGTGCACGTCGAAGTGCCCGTTGGAAGCTCCGTTGTCGTCGAGCCAGATCAGCGGGCCCTTGACGATGAAGAACACGCGCATCGGATCCGGGTGCTCGTAGGCGACCAGCGTGTGGCCCTCGCCCGGGGTCTCGTAGACGAAATCGCCGGCGGTGGCGACCCAGTCGTGCTCGAGGTAGCCCCACCTGCCCGAGATCGTGTACGCGAACACCTCGTGCGGGTGGTAGTGGCGGTTGACCAGCCCCGCGCCCTTGGCCATGAGCACGTCGCACCACTTGTTCTCCGACGGGGATATCCAGAGCGGCCGCGACGACACGGTCTCGGTGAACGGCACGTAATAGCGCTCGTCGTCGGTCGGCGCGTTGGCGATGTAGGCCTCGGGCTTGGCATCGGGCTTGAACACGTCGGCGATCGGCTTGATGTCGCGCCAGAACTCGGTCTTGATGACGGCAGCCATCGGGTTTCCTTTGCGGTGTGGTTCGGGCCGGGGACGCCGGGACTCTTCCGGAGCCTCGGTCGGTGCCGGCAGCCGTTCCGGAAGGGTATTGCAGGGGCGGCTGGCGCGATTGACTAGACTGGACACCCGCATTGACCCGGCCGGCCGGACAGGCCCGGGCAATCCCGAGGAGACGTCCATGCCCGCGATCCGACTGGCGCCCACCGCCGAGGTGTCGACCGACCATGTCGCACCGCAACACCGGCTCGCCTACTACGAGGCGTACAACGCGCACCGGCTGGTGGGGCTGCGCTGCTCGGCGCTCGACTCGACGCGGTTGCAGGCGCGGCAGCGCCACTACGACCTTGGCGAGGCGCGCATCACCGACGTTTCGGGCAGCAGCCGCATCATCGAGCGCTCGCGCGAGCTCGTGAACACGCACCCGAAGGACGCGGTCTTCGCCTGCCTGCTGCTGCGCGGCGAGGCCTGCTTCCTGCAGGCCGGCCGCGTGGTGCCGCTGGCCGCGGGCGACGTGGTCGTCTACTCGACCGACGTGCCGTACCTGTACGCGTTCGGCGGCGAGATGCACCAGGTGATCGTCGCCACCGACGCCGCGCGCTTGAGCGGCGACGCCTGGCGCGACCGGCTGCGCGAGCCGCTGAAGCTCGACGGCCGGCTCGCGACCCCGCGACTGCTGGCCAGCGCGCTGCGCTCGACCGCGGTCGGGTTCCTCGAGGCGCCGCTGGCCGAGCGCGCCAGCGATACCGCACGCCGCGCGCGGGCGCTGATCGACGCGCTGGTGCGGCCGCCCACCGAGCCGGCTGCGGCGAATGCCGGCGGCGGCCTGGTGCTCGTCATGAACGCCGAGCAGTACATCGACCAGCACCTCGCCGAACCGGAGCTCGACGCGCAGGCGGTCTCGCGTGCGGTCGGCGTGTCGCTGCGCCACCTGAACCGGCTGTTCGCGATGCGTGGCGAGTCGGTTTCCGATTGCCTGTGGCGGATGCGGCTGGAGCGGGCGCGCGCGGCGCTGGTCGACCCGCGGCTGCATCGGGTGACCGTCGCCGAGATCGCGCACCGGCACGGCTTCGCGAGCGCCGCCCACTTCGCGCGGGCATTCCGCCGGCGCTTCGGGGCGCCGCCCACGGAGCACCGCTCCGCGGCGCTGCGCGGCCACCACTGAAGCGACGCGGCCGAGCCGTCGGAACCGTCTCACGGCGTCCTCCGGCCGGCAGCGCCGGCACGAAGCCACGCGGCGACGCCGTCCGCGTCGTCGAACACCGCGTCGGCCCGCCGCTCGGCCCTTGCGGCGGCGAAAGTCTCGGCCGTCCCGATGCCGGTGAGCACGCCGATGGAGCGGGCGCCGGCCTGGCGGCCCATCGCGATCTCCAGCGTCGGATCGTCGCCAATCACGACCGTGCGCGATGCGGGTGCGTCGAGGTGCGCGAGCACCGTGCGCATCGCCAGCGCCGAAGGCTTGCCGAACACGCGCGCGCGCGCACCCGTGGTGCTGGTGATGCCGGCGGCGATTGCATTGGACACGCCGATCATGCGCCCGCCCCGCGACGCGAAGAAGCGCGCATTCGAGGTCGTGCCAAGCCGGGCCCCGGCCCATACCGCGCGGCAGGCGACCTCGAGGTCGGCGAGCCGGAATTCGGGGTGCCAGCCGACCAGCACCTCGTCGACGGCGACCGCCGCGTCGCCGTCCTCGGGCAGCGCCACCTCCAGGCCCGCGTCGCGCAGCGGCTGCCGGACGCCGGCGCCGCCGAGCACCAGCACGCGCTTCAGGCCGCGGCCGCGGTACCAGTGCGCGGCCACGTTGGCCGGCGTGAAGACCTCGTGCTCGGCGATGTCGAGACCCGCCTGCGTGAGCAGCGACACGTAGTCGGCGTTGGTGTGCATCGTGCCGTTGGTGAACGCCGCCAGCCGCAGGCCGGCGGCGCGGATCGCCGCGAGCAGCGCGGGCGCGCCGGGCAGCGCTCGGTAGCCGTGGCCCTGCGGATCGCCCAGCACCAGCGTGCCGTCGATGTCGACGATCGCAGCCTGCCAGGCGCCGCCGTTGGCGGCCGGCGCGCGATGCGCGGCCCTGACCGTCATTGCCGACCCCTTCCACCGCGCAGCACGAGCTTCATGCCCTCGGTCTGCACCCGCAGCTCGTCGGCGCCGGGCCCGGAGAGCAGCCGCTCGAGCAAGGTCATCAGCGGCTTGCGGTGCGGGTCGTAGCGGCGCGGCGCGGCGCCGGCCGCCTTCATCGCGTCGACCTGCTCGGCCGGCATCGTCGCGCGCAGCAGCAGCTCCTCGTCGGACAGCTGCGCGCCGAAACGGCGCCGCAGCTCGGCCACCGAGGCCATGGGCGGCTCGGTGGCGAGCTCGCGCGCGCGCGGCAGCGCGTCGATGCGGTCGCGCACGGCCGGGTCGACCGCACGCGGCGGCGTGCCGAACCGGCCGATCACGTACCGGATCACCTGGTCGGACACGCTCGCGTAGCGTTCGGTGCCGACCACGTTCATCACCGCCTGCGCGCCGACGATCTGCGAGAACGGCGTCACCATGATCGGGTAGCCGAGCTCGGCGCGCACCCGCTCGACCTCCTCGGTGACCTCCTGCCAGCGGTGCTCCTGGCGCAGCTCGCGCAGCTGCCGGCGCATCGTGCCGATCATGCCGCCGGGCAGCTGGTGCCGGAAGTAGCGGGCGTCATAGGCGCTCGGCGCGCCCGGCGCCAGGCCCTCGGCGCGGCCGAGCGCGCTCAGCCACGCGGTGTACGCGGCGAGCGCCTCGCGGTCGACGTCGCAGCCGATGCCCTCGACCGAGAGGTTGCGCAGCAACTGCGTCGCGTCGGGCTGCGAGCTGCCGCCCGACAGCGGCGCGACCGCCGTGTGCAGGGCCGACAGCCCCAGGCGCGCGGCTTCGAGGTACGAGAACTGCGCCAGCCCGATCGTCTCGTGCGAGTGCAGCTCGAAGGGCTTGCCGGCGCAGGCGGCGATCATGCCCGGCAGCAGCGTGCGCGCCCGCTCGGCCGTCAGCAGGCCGCCGGGGTCCTTCAGGTACAGCGCGTCGACGACCGGGTCGGCGGCGAGCGAGGCCGCGATGCGCGCGTAGTAGGCGTCGTCGTGCACCGGGCTCACCGTGAAGGTGATCGCCGCGACGATGCCGGCGTCCGTCTCGCGGCGCACGAGCCGGCAGCACGCGAGCTGCGCGGCGACGTCGTTCATCGGTTCCATCACCGCGAAGCGCCGGATGCCGGCCCCCCCGAGCAGGCGGAACGCCAGCGCCATCACCTCGTCGCTCGCAGTCTCCCAGGAGATGAAGCGCATGCCGGTCGTGAGGAACGACAGCGGCGTGGTCGGCATGGCCGCGCGCACCCGTCGGATGGTCTCCCACGGATCCTCGCGGTGCCAGCGCACCGCCACCGCCATGTGCGTGCTGGTGGTGAAGTCGAGTACCGAGAAGCCGACCCGTTCGGCCAGCGCGGCGGCGCCTTCGAGCATCGCGGCGTTCAGCCCGGTGGCCCCCCAGAGGCTCTGGTTGCCGTCGCGCAGCGAGGTGTCGACCAGCGCGACGGTCGGACGCGGCGACATCATGCCGGCACCGCCTGCGGTCCCGGCGCAAGCAGCCGCGGCAGTGCGCGGCCGAGCCAGTTGGTGTCGACGCCGCCGGCGGCGAAGTCGGCGTCGGCAAGGATCGCCTGGTGCAGGGCGAGGTTGGTCGCGATGCCCTCGATCCGGGTCGCGGCGAGCGCCTCGCGCATTGCCGCGCAGGCCCGCGCCCGGTCGGCGCCGTGCACGATGAGCTTGGCCACCAGCGAGTCGTAGAACGGCGGAATGCGGTAGCCGGACTCGACGTGCGTGTCCACGCGCACGTGTGGCGAGTCAGGCCACCGGACCATGCGCACGGTGCCCGGGCTCGGCCGGAATTCCTGGGACGGGTCCTCCGCGTTGATCCGGCACTCGATGGCGTGGCCCTGGAACCTGATCTCCGACTGTGCGAGGCGCAGCGATGCGCCCTGCGCGACGCCGATCTGCTCGGCGACGAGGTCCAGGCCCGTGAGCATCTCGGTGACCGGGTGCTCGACCTGGATCCGCGCGTTCATCTCGAGGAAGTAGAAGGCCTCGCGCACGGGGTCGACCAGGCACTCGACCGTGCCCAGCCCACGGTAGCCCAGCGAAGCCGCGAAGCGCACCGCTGCGTCGTGGAGCGCCGCGCGCAGCGTCGGCGGCAGCCGGGGTGCGCCGGCCTCCTCCACCACCTTCTGGTAGCGGCGCTGCACCGAGCAGTCGCGCTCGCCGAGGTGGATCACCCGCTCGCCGTCGCCGAGCACCTGCACCTCGACGTGGCGACCCGTCGCGACGAAGGCCTCGACGTACAGCCGCGGGTCGCCGAACGCGGCCGACGCCTCGGCGGTGGCGAGCGCGAACCGCTCGGCCAGTTCGGCCGGCGCGTCGACGCGCTTCATGCCGCGGCCGCCGCCGCCGGCGACCGCCTTGAGCAGCACCGGATAGCCGATCGCCGCCGCCGCGCGCTGCGCCGCCTCGGGCGTGTCGACCGCCTCGCCGGGAACCACCGGCACGCCGGCCTCGATCGCGGCTTGGCGCGCAGCGAGCTTGTCGCCGATGCGCTCGAGCTGCGTCGGGGTCGGGCCGATGAGCACCAGCCCCGCCGCCGCGCACTGCCGGCCGAACTCGGGGTTTTCCGACAGGAAGCCGTAGCCCGGGTGGACCGCCTGGGCGCCGGTGCCCAGCGCCGCCGCGACCACGGTCGGGATCCGCAGGTAGCTGTCGGCAGAGCGCGCCGGGCCGAGGCAGACCGCGCGGTCGGCAAGACGGGTGGGCAGGCTGCCACGATCAGCCTCAGAGTAGCCGACCACGGTGCGCAGGCCGAGCGCCCGGCAGGTCCGGATCACGCGGACCGCGATCTCGCCACGGTTGGCGACGAAGACGGTGTCGAAGCTCATGCCGGGCTCACGCGTCGGCGCGGATGCGCAGCAGCGGCTGGCCGTACTCGACGAGCGAGCCGTCGGTGGCCAGCAGCTCGACCACCTCGCCGGCCACGCCGGCGGTCACCGACGTCATCAGCTTCATCACCTCGACGATGCACACCACCGTGTCGGGCGCGACCCTCGCGCCGATCTCGACGAACGGGGCCGCGCCAGGCTTGGGCGCGCGGTAGAAGGTGCCGAGCACCGGCGCGAGCACGTCCGTGCCGACGACCGTCGAGGACGTGGGCGCAGCCGCCGTGGAGGGCACCGCCGGTGAAGGCGCGGGTGCGGGCGGCGGCACCTCGGCCGGGTCGGCCCCGGCTGGCGCGGCGCCGCGGCGGCGCAGCGACAGCTTCAGACCGTCGATCTCGAGGTCGAGGGCGTCGAAGGCCGAGGTCTCGAGCAGCTTGAGGATCCGCTCGACGTCGTCGTGGGTGAGCTTCATCGGCGCGACACCGTCCGGCCGCTCACCGGCGCACGCCGCCCATGGCGGCGAGCACGTGCGCGAAGGGGTTGGCCTGCGGCGCGGCGATCGGCTGCGCGGCGGCCTGCGCGTCGCGCTGGCTCCACACGGTCTCGGGCCGACTCTGCAGCACGTGGAGGCGACCGGCACGGTCGACGGCCCACTCGATGTCCATCGCCTGACCGTAGTGACGCTCGATCCGCTCGGCGGTGGCGAGCAGGGAGCGCAGCAGCGCATCGTCGCAGCACGCGACCCGGCGCTCGGCCTCGTCCACTGGCTCGGCGACGATGCCGCCCTCGGGCTTCGGCACGTCGCGGACCGCCTTGTCGGAAATCACCCGGCGCATCACCTCGCCGGTCACCTTGTTCAGCGCGTACTCGTCGGGGGTGACCTCCCCGCTCACCACGGCCGATCCCAGGCCCCAGCTCGCGTTGATCGCGACCACCGACCGGTCGCCGGTGGTCGGGCTGCGGGTGAACATCACGCCGGCGCAGCGGGCATCGACCATCCGCTGCACGACCACGCCCATCGCGACCTGCGCCTCGGGCAGTCCGAGCCGCAGCCGATAGGTGACCGACGGCTCGCTGTACAGGCTGGCCCAGCACCGGCGCACCGCGTCGATCACCGCTTCGAGGCCCCGCACCCACAGGAATGTGTCCTGCAGCCCCGCGAAGCTGGCCTCTGCGCTGTCCTCGGAGGTGGCGCTCGAGCGCACGGCGACCGGCGCGCGCAGGTCGTCGCCGACCAGCGCCGCGTGCGCCTGCGCGATCGCTTCGCGCAGCGCCTGGGGCAGCGGTGCCTCGAGCACGCGCGCACGCATGCCGGCAGTGGCCGTCGCGACGCCGGCAAGGTCGTCGGCGCGCAAGCCCACGAGCGGCGCGCGCAGCGCCGGCAGCGCGTCGGCGAACGCGCAGAACGCCTCGGTCGTGACGACGAATCCCGGCGGCACGTCGATGCCCGCCCGCGCCAGCTCGCCCAGGCTCGCGCCCTTGCCGCCAACGCGGGGCCGGTCGGCCAGGCCAATCGCCTCGAACCGCGCGACCGCGCCGTCGACCGCCCGCATCGTCATGCCGCCTCGAGGATCGTCACCAGGCCCGAATCGCCGTCGACGCGCAACCGGTCGCCGGTGCGGATCGTCTTCGTGGCGTGGCCGCAGCCGACGACCGCCGGCATCCCGTACTCACGTGCGACGATCGCCGCGTGCGACATCGTGCCGCCGATGTCGGACACGGTCGCGCGCACCTTGCCGAAGATCGGCGCCCAGCTCGGCGCGGTCACCGGGCACACGAGGATCTCGCCGTCGCGCACGCTGGCGATCTCGTCGACCGTCTTCACCACGCGCGCCGTGCCCTCGGCGATGCCTGGCGAGGCCGCGAAGCCGCGCAGCTCGTTGGCGTTGGCCTCGGAGGGCGGCGTCGACCACGACTTCAGCTGCTCGGAGGTGATGCCCCACAGCATCAGCAGCAGCGGGTCCTGGATGTTCTCGGGCACCTGGCCAAGCGCCGGGGGCGGCGACCACTCGGCCATCACCGCGAGCATGCGCTTGCGCTCGGCGACGATCGGCGGCCAGTGCGCGGGGCCGGCCGGCGCCGTGCCCGCCGCCCAGGCCAGCATGAGGTCCGAGATCGCCTGGCCGACTTCGGTGTGGTGCAGGTGGAACACGTCCTCGGCATCCTCGAAGAACCCGAAGCGCGCCAGCAGCCGGCCGATCTCGCGCATCTTGCGGTAGAACGCACTCGCGGCCCAGTGCTCGCAGTAGAACTTGTGGTCCTCGACGTACGGGAAGACCATCTGCGACAGCCCGAGCATCTGGTCGAACGCGCCGCGCTCGGCGTCGCCCGGCAGCAGCGCGCGGTACTTCGCGACGATCTCGTCCCGTTCCCTCTTGATGCGCTCGGTCGGGCGGTCGAGGCTCACGCCCGCCTTGAGCTGCGCGATGTAGCGCGGCAGCGCGGAAAACGGCACCGA
>JBILSW010000351.1:0-4016 GCA_044371895.1 Rubrivivax sp. | reverse complement strand
ATCAGCGCGATCACGCCCAGCAGCGCGACGAAGCCGAACGGGCGGTTCAGCAGCAGCAGCGCGGCGGCGACGCCGGCGATGCCCATGGGCCCGGTGAGGAACACCAGCATCGCCCGGCTGAAGCTCTGCAGCTGCAACATCAGCAGCGTGAAGATGATGAACAGCATGATGGGCACGCCGGCGGCGATCGAGCCCTGGCCCTTGCTGCTTTCCTCCACCGCGCCGGCGATCTGGATCTTGTAGCCCGGCGGCATGCGCTCGGCCAGCTTCTGCAGCTCAGGCCAGACCTGGAACGTCACGGTGGGACCCTGCACGCCCTCCACCACGTCGCCCTGCACGGTGACGGCGTAGTCGCGGCCTTCGCGCCACAGCACGCCGGGCTCCCAGGCGAAGCCGACCTTGGCCACCTGGGTCAGGGGCACGCTGCGCCCGCTGGCGGTGGGCAGGTAGGCGTTGCCGAGGTCGGTGATGGCCTTGCGCTCCTCCAGCGGCTGGCGCAACACGATGTCGATCAGGCGGTCGCCCTCGCGGTACTGGCCGATGGTCGTGCCCGACAGGATGGTGCGCGAGGCCAGGGCGATGGACTGGCTGGTGACGCTCAGCGCACGCGCCTTGTCCTGGTCGATCTCCAGCCGCAGCACCTTGACCTGCTCGTTCCAGTTGTCGTTGACGCCGCGCATGCTGGGGTTGGCGCGCAGGATCTCCTTGGCCTGGTCGGCCCAGGCCCGCACCTTGTCCGCCTCGGGGCCGACGACGCGGAACTGCACCGGGTAGGGCACGGGCGGCCCGTTGGGCAGCAGCTTCACGCGGCCGCGGACCTCGGGGAACTCGGCCGCCAGCAGCGCCGGCAGCCGCACGCGCAACTCCTCGCGCTCGGCCAGGCCCTTGGGCAGCACGATGGCCTGGCTGACGTTGGCCTGCGGGAACACCTGGTCCAGCGGCAGGTAGAAGCGCGGCACGCCCGAACCCACCCAGGTGGTGACGCTGGCCACGCCCGGCTCCTTCATCATGCGCGCCTCGAAGCGGCGGGCGATCTCGTCGGTCTGCTGGATGGTGCTGCCCTCGGGCAGCCAGAGGTCCACCAGCACCTCGGGCCGGCTGCTGTCGGGGAAAAACTGCTGCTGCACCTTGCCCATGCCCGCGATGCCCAAGCCGAAGATGCCCAGGGTCAGCCCGATGGTGATCCAGCGGTGCTGCACGCACCAATCCACCACGCGCCGGAAGCGGCTGTAGAAGGGCGTGTCGTACAGCTCGTGCGCCTCGCCGGCCGCCCTGGGCCGGTTGCGCAGCATGCGCCAGCCCAGGTAGGGCACGAAGTACACCGAGACCAACCACGAGATCACCAGCGCCGCCGAGGTCACGGCGAAGATCGCGAAGGTGTACTCGCCGGTCACGCTCTTGGCCAGGCCGATGGGCAAGAAGCCGGCCGCGGTGATGAGCGTGCCGGTCAGCATGGGCATGGCCACCAGGTCGTAGGTGAAGGTGGCGGCGCGGGCGCGGTCGTAGCCCTCCTCGAGCTTGCGCACCATCATCTCCACGGCAATGATGGCGTCGTCCACCAGCAGGCCAAGCGCGATGATCAGGCTGCCCAGGCTGATCTTGTGCAGCCCAACGCCCCAGTAGAACATCGTCACGAAGGTGATGGCCAGCACGAGGGGAATCGTGATCGCCACCACGAGCCCGGGCCAGATGTCGATGCGCAGCGGCCGGGTGTGCAGGCCCAGGCTGATGAAGCTCACGGCCAGGACGATGACGATGGCCTCGATCAGCACCTTGACGAATTCGTTGACCGACCGGCTCACGGCCGCAGGCTGGTCCTGCACCCGTTCGATGCTCACCCCCACGGGAAGGTCGGCCTGGATGCCGGCCATCGCCTGGCCCAGCGCCTTGCCCAGCGCGATGATGTCGCCGCCCTTGGCCATGCTCACGCCCAGGGCCACCACCTCGTGGCCCTGGTGGCGCACCTTCACCGACGGCGGGTCGACGTAGTCCCGCCGCACCTCGGCGATGTCCGACAGCTGGATGGTGCTGCCCGCCCCCGTGGCGGGGTTGACGGCCCGGATGGGGAAGCGCCGCAGCTCGTCCACCGATTTGAACTGCCCGGCCACCCGGACCTGCAGGTTCTCGCTGCCGGCGTTGAGCACGCCGGCGCCCTCGACCGCGTTCTGCGCGCCGAGCTGCGCGATCACCTGGTTCATGTCCAGGCCCAGCTGCGCCAGCCGCTTCTGCGAGATCTCGACGAACAGCTTCTCGGCCTGCGCGCCAAAGATTTCCACCTTGGCCACGTCGGGCACGCGCAGCAGCTGCTGGCGGACGCGCTCGGCGAAGCGCCGCGTCTCCTCGCGGCTGAAGCCGTCGGAGCGCAGCGCGAAGATGCTGCCGTAGACGTCGCCGAAGTCGTCGTTGAACACCGGGCCGAACACGCCGGCCGGCAGCGTGTGGCGGATGTCGCCCACGCGCTTGCGCGCCTGGTACCAGCTGTTGGGCACCTCCTTCGGCGGCGAGCTGTCCTTCAGCTGCAGGATGGTCAGGCTCTCGCCGGGCTTGGCGTAGCTGCGGATGACGTCGGCGTGGGGCACCTCCTGCAGCGCCTTCTCGATCTTGTCGGTGACCTGCTCGGCCATCTGCTGCGCGCTGGCGCCGGGCCAGAAGGCCTGCACGACCATGGCGCGGAAGGTGAACGGCGGGTCCTCGTCCTGGCCGAGCTGGAAGTAGGCCGCGAAGCCCAGCACCATCAGCACAACCATCAGGTAGCGCGTGAGGGCTGGGTGCTCGAGTGCCCAGCGCGAGATGTTGAAGCGCGAAGGCGTGGCGCCGGCGGTGGCGGTGTCGTGCATGGCGATGCTCGCGGTGGCTTCAGCGGCTGGCGGCAGGCTGAGCCGGCGCCACTGGGGCTTCTTCGAACAGCTTCACCTTCTGCCCGGGCGTCAGCGTGTGCACGCCGGCCGTCACCACGCGCTGGCCTGGCTGCAGGCCGCCGGCCACCATCACCGAGTTGCCGTCGGCGCCGGCCACGACGATGGGCTGCACCCGCACCATCATGTTCGCCGGGTCTAGTACCCACACGGCAGTCTGGCCCTGCTGGCGCATCACCGCGGTCAGCGGCAGGCGCGCGGCGGCGTCGCGGCGGGGCAGCTCGAGCAGCACCGTCATGGTCTGGCCCAGCTGCACCGGGGCGGGGCCGATGTCGGCGCGCACCAGGAAGGTCCGCGTCACGGGGTCGGCCGCCGCGGCCACCTCGCGCACGGTGGCGGGCAGCGCCGCAGACTGGGCCCAGGGCCGCACGCGCAGCGCGCCGCTGCGCCCGAGCAAGGCGCGGATGCCGGCCACGGTGTCTTCCGGCACCGAGAAAGCGACGTCGCGGGGGCCGTCGTGGGCCACGCGCAGCACCGGCGTGCCGGCGGACAGCACGGCG
The DNA here is from genome assembly GCA_044371895.1 of Rubrivivax sp. Taxonomy (GTDB): domain Bacteria; phylum Pseudomonadota; class Gammaproteobacteria; order Burkholderiales; family Burkholderiaceae_C; genus Rubrivivax. The sequence goes on along the minus strand of JBILSW010000351.1, from coordinate 601 downwards.
CCCACCTCGGCCTCGGTGGCGGTGACGACGCCGGCAGCCGGCGCCGTCAACACAGCGTAGCTGGTCAGGTTGCCCTGGGCCTCGGCCATCGCGCGCGCCTGGTCGAGCTGCGCGCGCTGGGCCTTGAGGCCGCTCTCCCGGCGCTCCAGCTCCATCGCGCTGATGAAACCCTGGGCGCGCAGTTCCTCGTAGCGCCGGAAGTCGGCGGAAGCGAAGTCGACGCTGGCCTGCGCCGCGCGCAGTGCAGCCTGCGCCGCATCCTGCTGCAGCTTGAGGTCGGCGGGGTCGAGCTGCGCCAGCGGCTGGCCGGCGCGCACGCGCTGGCCCACCTCGGCGGGCCGCGCCACCAGCTTGCCGGCCACGCGGAAACCCAGGCGCGACTCCGTGCGGGCCCGCACCTCGCCGGCGTACTCCTGCACGCCGCCGGCGGCGTCGGGGGCCACGGTCATCACGCGGACGGCACGCACCGGCTCGAGCGGCGCAGGCTTGGGCGAGCAGGCGGCCAGCCAGACGACGGCGGGCAGCAGGACGAGGGGCAGCAAGGCGGGGCGGCTGGGCATGGCGGGCAACCTGGGCGCGGCGATGGACGGGCCGGCACAAA
>JBILSW010000349.1:0-4036 GCA_044371895.1 Rubrivivax sp. | reverse complement strand
GCGCCAGCCGGCCGCTCGCGCCCCCGCGCCCTCAATCGTCGTCGTCGGCGCCCGCCAGCTCGGGGAACAGCACCTCGGTGTAGCCCAGCCGCGTGAGGTCGGTCATGCGCGTGGGGTACAGGCGCCCGATCAGGTGGTCGCACTCGTGCTGCACCACCACGGCGTGGAAGCCGTCGGCCTCGCGCTCGATGGGGCGGCCGTGCACGTCCTGCCCGGCGTAGCGGATGCGCGCGTGCCGCGGCACCATGCCGCGCAGGCCCGGCACCGAAAGGCAGCCTTCCCAGCCCTCGACCATCTCGTCCGACAGCGGCGTGATCACGGGGTTGAGCAGCACCGTCTCGGGCACGGCCTCGCGCCCCGGGTATCGCGGGTTCCGGGTGAACCCGAAGATCACCAGCTGCAGGTCCACGCCGATCTGCGGCGCCGCCAGGCCGGCGCCGTTGGCGGCGCGCATGGTGTCGAAGAGGTCGGCCACCAGCGCGTGCAGCTCGGGCGTGTCGAAGGCCGTCACCGGCTGCGCCACGCGCAGGAGGCGCGGGTCGCCCATCTTCAGGATCTCGCGGTTGGCCATGTCTGCGGCGCCTCCAGGCGGTGTCGGCCGGGCCCGGGCGGCGCCGACGCAACCCCGATTGCAGCACGCCGAGGGCCGTCCGTCGGGGCCGGCAGCGCTTCAACCGGCGGGCGAGTCCGTCCGTCGCGTGGGTGATGCGGCGCGCCGCGCGGGCGGCCAGACTGCGTGCCACGCCCTCCCGGCCCTGCCCATGAAGAAGCTCAGCCCCTTCGGCACCCTGCTGCTGTCGACGCTGCTCGTGGCCACGCTCGCGCTGATCGTGATCGCCGGCACCGCGCCGGCCGTGGCCGTCGAGCCGCCGCTGCGGGCCGACCCGCCCTCGCCGCTCAGCCCGCTGGCGCCGAGCTGAGCGGCGAGGGCGCTCCTTGCGCTCCCAGCGCCCAGGCGTGCTGCGCACGGCGGAACACGTCGCCGCGCCGGCAGCCGTCCTGCAGCGTGGTCAGCGGCGTCGTGTCGCAGACGATCCAGCCGCGGCCCGCGGCGGCGGCGCGCGCCAGCGTCGTCTTGCCGCTGCTCTCGCCGCCCAGCAGGGCCAGCCGCCTGACGGCGGGCTCAACCACCGGCGGAATCCAGCAGCGTCCGCAGGCCGGCCTCGTCGATCACCGGCACGCCCAGCTCCTGCGCCTTGGCCAGCTTGCTGCCCGCCTCTGCGCCGGCCACCACGTAGCTCGTCTTCTTCGAGACCGAGCCGCTGACCTTGCCGCCCGCGGCCTCGATCAGCGCCTGCGCCTGATCGCGACCCAGCGTGGGCAGCGTGCCCGTCAGCACCAGCCTCAGCCCGGCCAGCGGCTTCGGGCCCTGCGCCTGCGCGCCCGCCTCCGGCCAGGTGATGCCGGCCGCGCGCAGCCGCTCGACGATCTCGCGGTGGTGCGGCTGCGCGAAGAACTGGCGCACGCTGTCGGCCACGATGGGCCCGACGTCGTTGACCTCCAGCAGCTGCTCGCGCGAGGCGTCCATCAGCGCGTCGAGCGTGCCGAAGTGGCGCGACAGGTCCTTGGCCGTGCTCTCGCCGACGTGGCGGATGCCCAGCGCGTACAGGAAGCGCGCCAGCGTCGTGTGCTTGCTCTTGTCGAGCGCCGCCACCAGGTTGGCGGCGCTCTTGTCGGCCATGCGATCCAGCGCACTGAGCTTGGCCAGGCCCAGCGTGAACAGCTCGGGCAGCGTGCGCACCAGGCCGCCGTCCACCAGCTGGTCCACCAGCTTGTCGCCCAGGCCCTCGATGTCCATCGCGCGGCGGCCCGCGAAGTGCAGCAGCGCCTGCTTGCGCTGCGCGGCGCAGAACAGGCCGCCGGTGCAGCGGTGCTCGAGCGAGCCCTTCTCGCGCCGCACCGGGCTGCCGCACACGGGGCATTCGCGCGGCATCGCGAAGTTGTGCACGTAGGCCGGCCGTCCCCCGGGCGCGCCGGGCATGCGGCCCACGACCTCCGGGATGACGTCGCCCGCGCGCCGCACGATGACCGTGTCGCCCACCCGAACCCCCTTGCGGCGCAGCTCGAAGCGGTTGTGCAGCGTGGCGTTGCTCACGGTGGTGCCGCCCACGAACACCGGCGCCAGCTTGGCCACCGGCGTGAGCTTGCCAGTGCGGCCCAGCTGGATGTCGATGCCGTTCAGGCGCGTGGCCTGCTCCTGCGCCGGGAACTTGTGCGCCACGGCCCAGCGCGGCTCGCGGCTCTTGAAGCCGAGCTGGCGCTGCCCGTCCAGCCGGTCGACCTTGTAGACCACGCCGTCGATGTCGAAGGGCAGGGCGTCGCGCCCGGCCTCCACCGCACGGTGGAAGGCCACCAGCTCGACGGCGCCGGTGCAGACGCGGCGGCGCTCGTTCACCGGCAGGCCCAGGCCCTGCAACCAGCCCATCAGCTCGCTGTGCCGCGCGAAGGCCGGCAGACCCTGCACGTCGCCCAGGCCGTAGGCGTAGAAGCTCAGCGGGCGCGAGGCCGTCACCGCGGGGTCGAGCTGCCGCACCGCGCCGGCGGCGGTGTTGCGCGGGTTGACGTAGGTCTTCTCGCCGCGCTCGCGCTGCCGCGCGTTCAGCCGCTCGAAGGCGTCGCGGCGCATGTAGACCTCGCCGCGCACCTCCAGCATAGGCGGCGCCCCGGCGCGCAGCCGCAGCGGGATCTGCCCGATGGTGCGGATGTTCTGCGTCACGTCCTCGCCGGTCTCGCCGTCGCCGCGCGTGGCCGCCTGCACCAGCAAGCCGTGCTCGTAGCGCAGGTTGACGGCCAAGCCGTCGAACTTCAGCTCGGCGGCGTAGGCCACCGGCGGCGCGTCGTCGGGCAGCTCGAGCTCGCGGCGCACGCGCGCGTCGAAGGCGCGCGCGCCCTCGGCGCTGGTGTCGGTTTCGGTCTGGATGCTGAGCATGGGCACGGCGTGCCGCACCGGCGCCAGACCCTCGAGCACGCGGCCGAGCACGCGCTGCGTCGGCGAGTCGGGCGTGCGCAGCGCCGGTTGCGCGTCCTCCAGCGCCTGCAGCTCGCTGAACAGGCGGTCGTACTCGGCGTCCGGGATCTCCGGGTCGTCGAGCACGTAGTACCGGTGGGCGTGGTGGTGCAGCTGCTCGCGCAGTTCGGCGGCGCGGCGCGCGGCGGCATCGGCTGTCATGTCTTCACAAGGCCCTCTTGAGAAATGGTCGGAGCGGCTCGCTGATGCCTGTTGGCACTGAGCTGCCCGTTGGCACTGACGGACCCGTTCGCGCTGCGAGAGCCTTTCGCGCCGCGAGACCCGTGCGCGCCGAGAGCGCCGTTCGCGCCGAGAGCCCCGTGCGCGCCGAGAGCCCCGTTCGCACTGAGCTTGTCGAAGTGCTCGCGCAGGGCTTCGACAAGCTCAGCCCGAACGGCTTCATCGCGAACGGCTCCCTCACGAACCGCCTCCTCGCGAACGCCGGTCGCGGTCATGGGCCTCGGATGCTCAGCTGAACAGCCGCCGCGCCGCGGGCGAGCCGGCCGGCAGGCCGAGCTGCTCGAGCCGGCCGTAGAGCGCGTCGATCTCGCGGCCGATGGCGTCGAAGGCGTGCAGCGTGATGGGCTGGCCTTGATCGTCGCAGGCGGTCGCGTCGAGCTCGTCGCACAGCTGCTTGGACATCAGGTGCCAGGCCGGGAAGGGCTCCGCCGCGGCGGGTGTCTGCGGTACGTCCAGCGACAGCCACGCCTCGCGCACGGCACTGCCCTGGGGCGCGTCGTCTGCGGCGGCCAGCGCGGCCTGCGCCTCCACGGCCAGCACCAGCACGGGCGGCGCGCCGTCCTCCTCAGCCGGCAGCACCCAGCGGCCGGGCACGGCGCCGGCCTTCAGGCCCGCGCGCTGCGCGACCTGCTGCACGAAGCCCACGCTCCAGGCCACGCCGTTGCTGCGCAGCGTGACGGCCAGCTGCGCGTCCAGCGGCGCGGTCAGGCCGTCGAGCTCGCGCGAGCGTGCTACCACCTCCAGCATGTCGGGCGGCTCGGCGCGCGCGCCCAGGGCCTCGGCCAGGGC
>JBILSW010000023.1:0-13616 GCA_044371895.1 Rubrivivax sp. | reverse complement strand
ATTCCGCAGATTCCTCTCCGCATGGGCCTTGGCGGTGGCGATGCCCTCGAAGGCTTCGTCGAGGATGCCGACGATGCGGCGCTGTTCGATCAGTGGCGGCAAACGAAATTCGATATCGCGAATCTGATCCGTGATAAGCCTATGAACTGTTGCCCCCCGACTTACCAGCGAAAGAAGCTCTGGCATCTTGGATTCAAGCAAGTAGTACAGAAACTTCGAATCGATCGAAGGCCCAGGGCAAAGAGCCTTTAGGTCTTGATTCAGTGCGAGGGACCGACCAGCAAGGGCGATCGGTACGGTGCGCGCCAAGATTCCTGAGCGCACCACCATGAGGACAGCCCCCGGCTCAATGATCGACGTCGCGCTCTGTGCCACAGCCTCGTGCGTAATGTGGTCAACGGAGTCCCAGACGATCTCGGACTTCATGTCCTTCGGAGACACCCACGGAATGTCTCCTTGCCAATATCTTTCGACAGCCTTTGACGGGGTCCCACCTCCCTTGAACTCGCATATATCGCGGAGGCGCCTATGCGGCCAAGCGCTTGTCACAAGAGGCTCCGAATCCCGTTCAACACCTCCGCCGCCTCCGCATCCAGCGCCTCGATCTCGTCGAGGATCTCCTGCGGCGTGCGCATCACCACCTCGCCGCCGCCGTTGGGGTTCTTCACCGACAGATCCCAGGTGGCGGCGTCGATGTCGGCCACGTCCACGGCCCAGCTCTGCTTGGTTGCCGCAAAGCTCTTCTGCTGCGCGATGAAGTCCGCCAGATCGTCGTCGTTCAGCGGGTTGGTCTTGCCGAGATTGCGCCCGGGGTCGAGTTGATAGAACCACACGCGGCGCGTGGGTGCGCCCTTCTCGAAGAACAGCACCACGGTCTTCACGCCTGCACCCTGGAAAGTGCCGCCGGGGCAGTCCAGCACCGTGTGCAGGTTGCAGCTCTCCAGCAGCAGCTTGCGCAAGGAGGTGCTCGCGTTGTCGGCGTTGCTCAGGAAGGTGTTCTTGATGACGATGGCCGCGCGCCCGCCGGCGCGCAAGGCCTTGATGAAGTGCTGCAGGAAGAGGAAGGCCGTCTCGCCGGTCTTGATCGGGAAGTTCTGTTGGACCTCCTTGCGCTCCTTGCCGCCGAAGGGCGGGTTGGCGAGGATCACCTCAAACCGGTCGCGGTCCTGGATGTCGTTGAGGTTCTCGCCCAACGTGTTGGTGTGAACGATGTTCGGCGCCTCGATCCCGTGCAGGATCATGTTCATCACGCCGATCACGTAGGCTAGGCTCTTCTTCTCACGGCCGTAGAAGGTGCGCGTCTGCAGCGTGGCCAGGTCGTCGGTGGTGGCGGCCTTGGCGCTCAGGAATTCAAAGGCCTCGCACAGAAAGCCGGCTGAGCCGCAGGCCGCGTCGTAGATGCGCTCGCCGATCTTCGGGTCCAGCACACGGATCATGGCGCGGATCAGCGGGCGCGGCGTGTAGTACTCGCCGCCGTTGCGCCCGGCGTTGCCCATGTTCTTGATCTTGGCTTCGTACAGGTGCGAGAGCTCGTGCTTCTCGGTCTGCGAGCGAAAGCGCAGCTGGTCCACCAGGTCGATCACGTCGCGCAGGTTGTAGCCGCTCTGGATCTTGTTCTTGATCTCGCCGAACACCTCGCCGATCTTGTATTCGATGGTGTTCGGGCCGCTGGCGCGCTGCTTGAAGCCAGCCAGGTAGGGGAAGAGCTTGCCGTCCACAAAGTCGCGCAGGTCGTCGCCGGTGAGCGCGGCGTTGTGGTCCAGCCGCCCCTCGGCGTTCTTCGGCGCGGCCCAGCGTTCCCAGCGGTAGGGCTCGGCCAGGATGAAGCTGTACGTGCGCCCTTCCAGTTCAGCCTCGGCCGCGCGGTCGGCTTCCAGTGCGTCCAGGTACTTGAGGAACAGCAGCCAGGACGACTGCTCGGTGTAGTCCAGCTCGCTGGTGCAGCCGGCATCCTTGTGCAGGATGTCGTCGATGTTCTTGAAGGTCTGTTCGAACACGTGTTGTCCGCTCTCTGGGTGAGTGTCGGTCGGGCGCCGGCGGCCGGCTGGGCACCGCCGAGCTTCCGCCGGTCACGGTCATTCTCAAGGAAAGGGCTCTGGGATGCCCCTCACTTCCCGATGCAGAACCGCCCGAAGATCGCGCCCAGCAGATCCTCGGTGCCGTACTCGCCCGTGATGGCCATCAGCGCGCGGTGGGCCAGGCGCAGCTCCTCGGCCAGCAGGTCGAGCGCGGTGTCGCGCACGGCGGCGTGGGCCTGCGCGGCCTCGAGGTGGGCACGGGCCTCGCGCAGGGCCTGCACGTGGCGCGTGCGCGCGATGAACAGGCCCTCGGCCGCAGGCTGCCAGCCGGCCTGCGCCAGCAGGGCCTGGCGCAGCGCGTCCAGGCCCGCGCCGGTGCGCGCCGACAGCGCCATCGCGCCTTCCGGCACGGCGGCCCTGGCGGCATCGGCCTTGTTCCACAGCTCCAGCCGCGGCGTGGCGGCGGGCAGCAGCGCGGCGATCTCGGCATCGGCCGCGTCGTAGGCCGGCTCGCCGCGGCGCGACAGGTCGCGCAGGAACAGCACCACGTCGGCGCCCGCGATCGCCTCCCAGCTGCGCGCGATGCCGATGCGCTCAACCTCGTCGGCAGCCTCGTGCGGCAGGCGCAGGCCGGCGGTGTCGGTCACGTGCAGCGGCACGCCGTCGACCTGGATGGTCTCGGCCACGCGGTCGCGCGTGGTGCCGGGGATGGGCGTGACGATGGCCAGCTCGGCCCCCGCCAGCGCGTTGAGCAGGCTGCTCTTGCCCACGTTGGGCTGGCCGGCCAGCACCACGCGCAGGCCCTCGCGCAGCAGCGCGCCCTGGCGCGCCCGCCCCAGGCAGCGGCCCACGGCCGCGTGCAGCCCGTCCAGCCGCTCGCGGGCGCGGGCCTTTTCGAGGAAGTCGATCTCCTCCTCGGGGAAGTCCAGCGTCGCCTCCACCAGTGTGCGCAGCTCCACCGTCTGCGCGGCCAGCGCGGCGATCTCCTCGCTGAACGCGCCGGTCAGCGAGCGCGCGGCGCTGCGCGCCGCCGCCTCGGTGCTGGCGTCGATCAGGTCGGCCACGGCCTCCGCCTGCGCGAGGTCGAGCTTGTCGTTGAGGAAGGCGCGCTCGGTGAACTCGCCCGGCGCCGCCAGGCGCAGCCCCGGCAGGGCCTGCAGGCAGCGCGCCAGCAGCAGCTGCAGCAGCACGGGGCCGCCGTGGGCCTGCAGCTCGAGCACGTCTTCGCCGGTGTAGCTGTGCGGCGCCGGGAAGTGCAGCGCCAGGCCGCGGTCGAGCACGCTGCCATCGGCCGCCAGCAGGGGCAGCAGCACCGCCTGCCGCGGCGGCAGCGCGTCGCGGCCACAGACGGCGCGGATCAGCGGGGCCAGGTCGGCGCCCGAGGCGCGCACGATGCCCACCGCCCCCCGCCCGGGGGCGGTGGCGATGGCGACGATGGGGTCCCGGGGCCGGGACGGGGGGGCCGCGCGCATGGATGGCTCATTGTCGGCGCGGCCAGGAAGATGGCGCGGGTGGAGCGACCCGGCGGCGATGCCGGGTCGGGTCTCCCGAGCCGGCCCGCGAAGGCCGGGTCACCCGCATGCCTTCATCCTCGTCAGCTCGCAGTGCAGCATCAACCCCAGCCCGGGGCACGCCGCCGCCGGCGCCGTGCCTCAGTTCACGCCACGCCCAACTGCTTGTTGATGTACCACTGCTGCGCGATCGACAGGATGTTGTTCGTCAGCCAGTACAGCACCAGACCGGCCGGGAAGAAGAAGAACATGAAGCCGAAGGCCAGCGGCATCATCCACATGAGCTTGGCCTGCATCGGGTCGGTCGGCGCCGGGTTCAGCCACACCTGGAACAGCGACGAGGCCGTCATCAGCACGGGCAGGATGAACCAGGGGTCGGGCTGGGCCAGGTCGGTGATCCACAACACCCAGGGTGCCTGGCGCATCTCGACACTGCTCAGCAGCACCCAGTACAGCGCGATGAAGAACGGCATCTGCACCAGGATGGGCAGGCAGCCACCCAGCGGGTTGACCTTCTCCTCGCGGTAGATGCGCATCATCTCCTGCTGCATCTGCTGCGGCTTGTCCTTGTAGCGCTCGCGCAGCTCGTTCACCTTGGGCGCCACGGCCTTCATCTTGGCCATGCTGCGGTAAGCGCTGGCATTCAGCCAGTAGAAGGCGATCTTCAGCACCACCACCAGCGCCACGATGGCCCAGCCCCAGTTGCCCAGCACCGAGTGCAGCTTGTCGAGCAGCCAGAACAGCGGCTTGGCCAGCACGGTGAACCAGCCGTAGTCCTTGACGAGCTCCAGGCCCGGGGCCAGCGCGGCGAGCTTGTTTTCCTCTTGCGGGCCTGCAAAGAGCACGGCGTCGTGCGCCTTGGTGCTGTCGGGGGCCACCTCGCCCAGGGGCAGCACCATGGCCACGGTGAAGTGGTTGTCGGCCACCTTGGCGGTACGGAACTCGCGCGGGCCCGGCGCGTTGACCAGCCAGGCCGACGCGAAGTAGTGCTGCACCATCGCGATCCAGCCCTCGTTGGCGGTGCGTTCATGGCTGGCGTCGCCCTTGGTGATGGACTTGAACTCGACCTTCTGGAACTTCTTCGCCTCGGTGTAGACGGCCGGGCCGGTAAAGGTGAAGTAGAAGGAGCTCTCGCCCTCGGGCGGGTTGCCGTCGCGCGCCAGCTGCAGGTACAGCTGCGGGCTGATGGGCGCGGTGCCCTGGTTGATGACCTCATGGCGCACGGCCACGGTGTATTCGCCGCGCTTGAAGGTGTAGATCTTGGCCAGCTGCACGCCGTCGATCACGGGCGACTCGAAGCGCAGCGCGACCTCGTTGGCGCCCGCGGCCAGCGTGCGCTCGCCCGGCACGGCCTTCATCGCCGTGAAGTGGTTGGGCAGCGCCACGCCCGCCGCGCTGGTGACGAGGCCGGTCTGCGCCACGTACAGCCGCTTGGGGCTCTGCTCGAACAGCAGCACGTTGCGTGTGGCGTCGTTGTTGTCGCGGTGCGCCAGCAGTTCCAGGCGCACCAGGCTGCCGCCGATGCTGTCGAAGGTGGCCTTGACGCGGTCGGTGGTTACGGTGACCTGCTCGGTCACGGGCGGCGTGGCCGCGACCGGCACCGCCCCCGCGGGCGCCGTGGCCGACGGCACCGCGGCGGTGGTGGCCGGTGCCGGCACCGCCAACGGCACGCCCGCCGGCAGCGCCGTGGGCGCAGAGGCGCTGCCCGGCGCCGCGCCGGCAGCCTTGGGGGCCTGGCTGGTGGGCGCGCCAAACATCGTCGGCTGGCCGGTGTGGCGGTTCCAGGCGTCCCACAGCAGGACGAGCGACATCGTGAAAACCACCCACAGCAGGGTGCGGCGCATATCGGTCATGGGGGGCGATCAGCGGGAGGTTCGGGGCTCGTCGGCGGCGCGGGCACCAAGCCCGAGGCGCGAGAAAAGAGCGGGAGGCGCGGCGGGCACGGGGTCGTGACCGCCGTCGCACCAGGGGTGGCACCGCGCGATGCGGGCCGCCGCCAAGTAGCTGCCGGCGGCGGCGCCGTGGCGGTCGAGCGCCTGCAGCGCGTAGGCCGAGCAGCTGGGCTCGAAGCGGCAGTCGTTGCCGATCCAGGCCTTCAGCAGCAACCGGTAAGCCTGCACCACGCCGATCAACAGGCGCCGGGGCAGGGACATGGCGAAGTCGAGCGTGGCGTTCATGACCAGGGCTCAGCGCGGGCGGGCCGCACCGGCGAGCAGGCGGTCGAGTTCGCCGCGCACGGCTTCGGCCAGCGCGGGCGAACGGGCCGACGGGAAATCGGCCTTGGCAAAGCCCGCATGCAGGCGCAGCAGCCACAGGCCCGTCGGCAGGCCTGCGGCATGGCGGCGGAAGCTCTCGCGCATCTGCCGCTTCAGCAGGTTGCGGGTGACCGACCGGCGCGCCTGGCGCTTGGGCACCATGCAGCCCAGCCACTGGCCCTGCGGCGGGTTATCCACAGGTTGCGGCAAGGCCTGCGCGTCAGCTGTGGAAAACTCTGCCGCCCGGGGCCGGCCGCGATGCGGAGCGACCGGCGCAGGCGCGACGCTCACGTGGTGAACGGCGAAGTGAGCACTCCGCCCGCGCGAGCGCGTGGCGAGAAGTCGTTCGAAGTCGGCCTTGTGCACAAGGCGTGGTCGCTGTGCGGGGCTGTGGCGGCCATGCGCGACGCGCCGGCCAGCCGGGCGCCGCGGGCCCGCCTCAAACGCCCAGGCGCTTGCGGCCCTTGGCGCGGCGTGCGTTCAGCACGGCGCGGCCGCCGCGGCTCTTCATGCGCACGAGGAAGCCATGCGTGCGGGCGCGGCGGATCTTGGAGGGTTGATAGGTGCGCTTCATGGCAGACCTGCTGGGTTGGAGCGGCCGTGAAGGCCTGGGTGTTGGCGAATTCGGGAAACCCATGATTACAGCAAAAATGCCCTTTCCGGTCAAACACTTGCATGCCGACTGCTGCGATCCGGCGGGGATTGACAGGCGTCGCCAGGTTGTGGATAACTGCGGTCCGCCGCTGCGGAGGAGTGATTGCAGCGCCGGCTCCAAAAGAACATGTCCACATTGAGCCCCGACCTCTGGCAACGAGCCTGCGAGCGCCTCGCCCTCGACCTGCCCGAACAGCAATTCGCCACCTGGATCCAACCGCTGGGCGCAGGGGTGACCGTGACCAGCGGCGTCGCCGAGGCGGGCGAGCCCGGCCCGATCACCGTCTCGGTGCGCGTGCCCAACCGCTTCAAGCTCGACTGGATCCGCGCGCAGTACGCGCACCGGCTGGAGGCCGCGCTCAGCGAGGTTGCCGCCGGGCCCGTGAAGCTTGAGCTGTCGGTGGCGCCCCAGCGCAGCGAGGCTACGGCCATGCCGCTGCGGCGCTCGCAGCCGCTGGCCGCCGCCACGCTGGCGATCGACGCGCTGGCACGGGCCGGCGCCGATGGCGCGCCTGCAGCACCGCCGATGGCGCGGCCGCAGCCCGCCAGCACGCACCGCCTGAACACCGCGCTGACCTTCGACACCCTGGTGGCCGGCCGCGCCAACCAGATGGCGCGCACCGCGGCGCTTCACGTGGCCGGCGCGCCGGGCGTCATGTACAACCCGCTGTTCATCTACGGCGGCGTCGGCCTGGGCAAGACGCACCTGGTGCACGCCGTGGGCAACGCGCTGCTCAAGGACCGCCCCGACGCCCGCGTGCTGTACCTGCACGCCGAGCAGTTCATCTCCGACGTCGTCAAGAACTACCAGCGCAAGACCTTCGACGAGCTCAAGGCCAAGTACCACGGCCTGGACCTGCTGCTGATCGACGACGTGCAGTTCTTTGCCGGCAAGGACCGCACCCAGGAGGAGTTCTTCAACGCCTTCGAGGCCCTGCTGTCGAAGAAGGCGCACATCATCATGACCAGCGACACCTACCCCAAGGGCCTGGTCGACATCGACGAGCGGCTGACCAGCCGCTTCGACAGCGGCCTGACGGTGGCCATCGAGCCGCCCGAGCTGGAGATGCGCGTCGCCATCCTGCAGCGCAAGGCGCTGGCCGAAGGCAGCGAGATGCCCGAGGACGTGGCCTTCTTCATCGCCAAGAACGTTCGCGCCAACGTGCGCGAGCTGGAGGGTGCGCTGCGCAAGGTGCTGGCCTACAGCCGCTTCAGCCACAAGGACATCAACATCGCCCTGGCGCGCGAGGCGCTGCGCGACCTGCTGAGCATCCAGAACCGGCAGATCGGCGTCGAGAACATCCAGAAGACAGTCGCCGACTTCTACAAGATCAAAGTCGCCGACATGTACAGCAAGAAGCGGCCGGCCTCGATTGCGCGGCCGCGGCAGATCGCGATGTACTTGGCCAAGGAGCTGACCAAGAAGAGCCTGCCCGAGATCGGCGAGCTATTCGGCGGCCGCGACCACACCACGGTGCTGCATGCGGTGCGCAAGATCGGCGCCGAGCGCAGCACCAACACCGAGCTCAACCAGCAGCTGCACGTGCTCGAGCAGACGCTCAAGGGCTGAGGCGGTCGAGGCGACCGGCTCGGAAAAGCCTGTGGACAGCACCCGCACAAGCTCGTACTTGCCCACAGACCAGGGCTGCAGAGCCAGGTTGTCCCCAAACGCGGCAGTTGGCCAAGGCATCCGGCACACAGGGTTCGCCGGCTGCTAAACCGTTGCCATGTAAGGCGAAAATAGCGTTGTCCCCAGGTTCGGTCGTGCTCTATCTACGACCACCAGACAAGAAAAGAGAGGAAAGTCCATGATCGTTCTGAAGGCGGCGCAGGCCAAACTGCTCGATGCCCTGCAGGCGGTGGCCGGCATCGTGGAGCGCCGGCATACGCTGCCCATCCTGGCCAACGTGCTGATGCGCAAGAACGGGCCCTCGGTGGAGTTCACCACCAGCGACCTCGAAATCCAGGTGCGCGTGACCACCGAGCTCGGCGGCGACGCCGGCCAGCTGGCCACCACCGTGGGTGCGCGCAAGCTGATGGACATCCTCAAGAGCCTGCCGGCCGACCAGGTGGTGACGCTGTCCAGCAGCCAGAACAAGCTGACGCTGTCGGGTGGCAAGAGCCGCTTCACGCTGCAGACGCTGCCGGCTGAGGACTTTCCGCTCGTCAACGAGAGCGTCGACTTCGGCCCCACCTTCGCAGTGCCCATGAAGACGCTGAAGGGCCTGATCAACCAGGTGCACTTCGCGATGGCGGTACACGACATCCGCTACTACCTGAACGGCATCCTGTTCATCGCCGAGGGCAAGACGCTCACGCTGGTGGCCACCGATGGCCACCGCCTGGCCATGGCGCAGGCCCAGCTCGAGGCCGAGGTGCCCAGCAAGCAAGAGGTGATCCTGCCGCGCAAGACGGTGCTGGAACTGCAGCGCCTGCTGAAGGACGAGGACGCCGCCATCGAGATGCGCTTCGCCAACAACCAGGCGAAGTTCCAGTTTGCGGGACTGGAGTTCGTGACCAAGCTCGTCGAGGGCAAGTTCCCCGACTACAACCGCGTGATCCCGCGCAACCACAAGAACGCGGTCGTGCTGGGCCGTGCGCCGCTGCTGGCCAGCCTGCAGCGTGCCGCCATCCTGACCAGCGAGAAGTTCAAGGGCGTGCGCGTGAACATCGAGCCGGGCCTGCTGAAGATCGCCAGCAGCAACGCCGAGCAGGAAGAGGCCAAGGAAGAGATCGAGGTCGATTACGCCGGCGACTGCATCGAGATCGGGTTCAACGTCACGTACCTCATCGACGTGCTGGCCAACAGCACGCAGGAGATGGTCAAGCTCGAGCTGCAGGACAGCGCGGCCAGCGCGCTGTTCAGCCTGCCGGAGCAGCCGGGCTTCAAGTACGTGGTGATGCCGATGAGGATCTAGCGGCAACGGCCCATTCCCGGCGAAGGCGGGCCTCGGCCCGCTTCAGCGTTTTGAAGGGGCCGCGCCGACGCGCCCCACGACCCCGAAAGAGCCCCGATGACCGATCCGAAGAAGCCCGACGACGGCGTGACCCGCAAGGACGTGCCCGCCGAGCAAGGCCCCGCCATCGACAGCGGCAACGCCGCCAGCAGCGCCTACGGCGAGAGCAGCATCCAGATCCTCGAGGGACTGGAGGCTGTGCGCAAGCGCCCGGGCATGTACATCGGCGACACGTCCGACGGCACCGGCCTGCATCACCTGGTGTTCGAGGTGGTGGACAACTCCATCGACGAGGCCCTGGCCGGCTTTTGCGATGACATCGTCGTCACCATCCACACCGACAATTCCATCAGCGTCACCGACAACGGCCGCGGCATCCCCACAGGGGTGAAGATGGACGACAAGCACGAGCCCAAGCGCAGTGCCGCCGAGATCGCGCTGACCGAACTGCATGCGGGTGGCAAGTTCAACCAGAACAGCTACAAGGTCAGCGGCGGCCTGCACGGCGTGGGCGTGAGCTGCGTGAACGCGCTGAGCGTGTGGCTGCGCCTGACGGTGCGGCGCGACGCCCAGGTGCACTTCATCGAGTTCAGGCGCGGTGTCACGCAGGATCGCCCGCTTGAGCGGCGCGAGGGCTTCGAGGTGAGCCCGATGAAGGTGATCGGCGCCACCGACAAGCGCGGCACCGAAGTGCACTTCCTGCCCGACCACACCATCTTCAGCAACGTCGACTTCCACTACGACGTGCTGGCCAAGCGGCTGCGCGAGTTGAGCTTCCTGAACAACGGCGTGAAGATCCGCCTGGTGGACGAGCGCAACGCGAAGGAAGACAACTTCGCGTTCGCCGGCGGCGTGAAGGGCTTCGTGCAGTTCATCAACCAGGGCAAGAAGGTCCTGCACCCGAACATCTTCCACGCCATGGGCGAGAAGCAGAGCGAGCAGGGCACCGCCATCGGCGTGGAAGTGGCGATGCAGTGGAACGACGCCTATGCCGAGAACGTGCTCTGCTTCACCAACAACATTCCGCAGCGCGACGGCGGCACGCACCTGACGGGCCTTCGCGCGGCGATGACGCGCGTCATCAACAAGTACATCGACGACAACGAGATCGCCAAGAAGGCCAAGGTCGAGATCGCCGGCGACGACATGCGCGAGGGCCTGGCCTGCGTGGTGAGCGTGAAAGTGCCCGAGCCCAAGTTCAGCAGCCAGACCAAGGACAAGCTGGTGAGCTCGGAGGTGCGCGGCCCGGTCGAGGACATCGTCGGCAAGCTGCTGACCGACTGGCTGCTGGAGAACCCCAACGACGCCAAGATCATCTGCACAAAGATCGTCGATGCCGCGCGCGCCCGCGAGGCCGCGCGCAAGGCGCGCGAGATGACGCGCCGCAAAGGCGTGCTCGACGGTCTGGGCCTGCCCGGCAAGTTGGCCGACTGCCAGGAGAAGGACCCGAGCCTGTGCGAGATCTACATCGTCGAGGGGGACAGCGCCGGCGGCAGTGCCAAGCAGGGGCGTGACCGGAAGTTCCAGGCCATCCTGCCGCTGCGCGGCAAGATTCTGAACGTGGAACGTGCGCGTTACGAGCGGCTGTTGTCCAGCGACAGCATCGTCACGCTGATCACGGCGCTGGGCACCGGCATCGGGGCGGAGGACTTCAACGCCGACAAGCTGCGCTACCACCGCATCATCATCATGACCGACGCCGACGTCGACGGCGCGCACATCCGGACGCTGCTGCTGACCTTCTTCTACCGGCAGATGCCGGTGCTGGTGGAGCGCGGGCACATCTACATCGCGCAGCCGCCGCTGTACAAGGTGAAGCAGGGCAAGCACGAGGAATACCTGAAGGACGGCCATGCGCTCGACAGCTTCCTGCTGGGCGTGGCGCTGGACGGCGCGGCGGTGTTCCCCGAGGGTACGCAGGAAGGGGCCAAGGCGCCCATCAGCGGCGAGGCCCTGGCCACGTTGGCGCAGGCCTATCTGACAGCCAACGCCGTGGCCGAGCGCCTGAGCAACTGGATGGACGAGGAGGCCGTGCGCTCGATAGCCGGTGGCCTGACGCTGGACCTGGATAGCGCGGCCGCCGCCGAGACCAGCGCCGTGGCGCTGCAGGCGGCGCTGAAGGACGCGGTGGCGGAGGCGCAGTTTGACGCGCGCACCGACAAGCACCTGCTGCGCATCAGCCGGCGGCACCACGGCAACACACGCAGCAGCGTCATCACGCAGGACTTCGTTCACGGTGCCGACTACGCCGCGCTGGCGCTGGCCGGCACCAGCTTCAAGGGCTTGCTGGGTGCCGAAGCCGTGGTACGCCGCGGCGAGGGCGACAAGATGAAGGAGCACAAGGTGGCTGATTTCCGTGCCGCCATGGCCTGGCTGATGCAGCAGGCCGAGGGCGCGGTGACCCGCCAGCGCTACAAGGGCCTGGGCGAGATGAACCCCGAGCAGCTGTGGGAGACCACCATGGACCCCACCGTGCGCCGGCTGCTGAAGGTGCAGATCGACGACGCCATCGAGGCCGACAAGGTGTTCACGATGCTCATGGGCGACGAGGTGGAGCCGCGGCGGGAGTTCATCGAGAGCAATGCGCTGAGGGCGGCCAATATCGACGTGTGAGCTTGTAGGCGTTCGGCGCAATAGTTGTTGAGACTCGCGCAGAAGTAATGAGACTGGCGCGCAGGAGTTGGTGAGACTGGACGGCGGCTTACCTAGGAAGCGTGGCTTCCTGGGCTCAAGGTCTGTGCGGGCCATGCTGTGGAGCGAAAGGCAGCCATGCAGCGATTGCGGCCGGTGGCCGCCCCAGACCGAACTGACACTCGCCGCCATCAAGCGGTCGCTGGCTATTGGGGCCCGAGGGTCGCGCGGCAGTCAGCTTTGCCAAGTGCAGCGGTAGTTGGTCCCGTCGGCATCGGTCAGGGCCTGTTCATTTACCGCTCGTCCTGGCCATGAACAGGCGCACCCGACCCGGAGCCGACTCTCGCAAGATGCACAAGCAGGCCGACGGTTTGGGTGCCCGACCTATTGAAGAGGTCATTCAGGCAACCGGAGTTCTACCTCCTTGCCGGCGGGCCGGAACCACAAGTCCCTAATCGCTGCGTCATCGCTCATGGGCTTGGGTTTGACGTCACGTACCTTGAACGTCGTCGGAAGATTGACCGCGTTGCCGAAGATGAGGGCGTGCTGCTTTGGTAATGACGGCAGGCGCTTCATTACGCTATCGGAGACGAACGGAGTCATCTGCCGGATGTGCTGAAGATCGTCAGGATTCTGGATGCGATGCACGACGAAGTTCGAACATTGCGACAGTACTGTCTTCGAGAGCTCGCTTGGCCTTTGCGAAGCGACCATGAGGAACAGGCCGTACTTCCGGCCCTCCTTGGCGATCCGCTGAAAGATTCGACTCGCATCGATCGCATAGCCAGACGGGCGCTCCGCAACATATCGGTGGGCCTCCTCCAAGACGAGGTTGATCGGCGTCCGGTTCCTCGGTTCTGCTCGGCGCAGACGATCGAAGATCAGCCTTGCGATGACAGCCGAAGCCACCTCAACGACCTCGTCGCCTGCATCGTTCATGTCAAGCACGATTACCTGGGCGGACTTCTGAAACTTGCCATCCAGGCGAGAGAGCCCAATGAATCGCTCGACAAACTGCTTTACATCCCGCTCGTGTTCCTCCAGCTTCTCAGGCCGCACGCGCAGGAACGCAAATTCGTCCCTCTCCCGAATCCATTTGAATCGCGTGATCATCTGCGAGCAGTAGTCGCGGATTTGCATGTTGCCGTGCGCTTCCTCGTAGAGAAGCGCAAGGTCAAGAGCTTGTTCCAGGTCCTCGAATCGAAAGCTCAGATTCGAATAGTTCGGAATCTTGGCGTCGTCGTTCAGTTGCGCCGTTAGCTTTTCCATCAGCGGCTGCAACTGCTTCATTTCCCCATACGCCACCAGCCAGAACGCCCGCGAGGCGCACAGCTTCATGTGCGCGACCTGCGCCCGGTAGTAGATGCCGCCCACCACCAGGCCTTCCTCGCTCCAGTCGAACTGGTAGACCTCGCCGAGCTCGAATGCCAGAGGGACAAAGGCATTCACCGTGACCGCCTGGCCCTCGCCACCCAAGTTCGACACACCGACGCCGTTTGCGGCCGCCGCAGCCCAACAGAGTGACGGCAGATCAACGACTTGCATCATTCCGAGGGTAGTTTCGCGAATCACTTGTAGTGGCACGTTTGC
>JBILSW010000022.1:0-13628 GCA_044371895.1 Rubrivivax sp. | reverse complement strand
CGGCCGACCTGTACGCGCGCACCGCCGCCAGCAGCGCCAGCGCCGACCAGGCCTGGCTGCCGCCCGGCTACGCCGCCAGCGCCGCCGCCGTGCCCGGCGTGCTGCGAGTCGAGCCGGCGCGCGTGCAGCCGGTGGTGCTGGACGAAAACCGCCCCGCCGTAGTGCTGGTGGCGCGCCCGCTGGCCGACCCCGCCGCCGTGCTGCCGCTGCTGGCCGCCCCCCTGCCCGCACCCGCGGGCGCCGTGGGCGTGTTCGTGAGCGAGGCGCTGGTCTCGCTGTACGGCGCGGCGCCCGGCCGGCCGTTCTTGATGCCGGTGGCCGGCACGCCGCGCACGCTGTGGGTGCGCGGCGTGTGGCGCGACTACGCGCGCCAGTTCGGCACCGTGGTGATGGACGCGGCCGACTTCCGCCGGCTCGGCGGCGACGACCGCGTCAACGACCTCGCGCTGTGGCTGGCCCCCGGTGCCGCCGCGGCCGACGTTCAGCAGGCCCTGCGCGAGGCGCTGCGCGGCACGGCCGACCCTGGGCTGCTGGAGTTTGCCAGCAGCGACGAGCTGAGGCAGCTGTCGCTGCGCATCTTCGACCGCAGCTTCGCCGTCACGCACTACCTGCAGGTGGTGGCCATCGCCATCGGCCTGGTGGGCATCGCGGCCTCGCTCAGCGCACAGGTGCTGGCGCGGCGCAAGGAGTTCGGCCTGCTCGCCCACCTGGGGCTGGTGCGGAGCGCCATCGTGCGCCTGGTGGCCGCCGAGGCCCTGGCCTGGGTGGCGGCCGGCGTGCTGATGGGGCTGGCGCTGGGCGTGGCCATCAGCCTGGTGCTGGTGTTCGTGGTCAATCCGCAGAGCTTCCACTGGACCATGGACCTGGTGCTGCCGTGGGCCCGGCTGGCCGCCCTGGCGCTGGCCGTGCTGGCCGCCGGAGTGGCCACGGCGGCGCTGACGGCCCGCAACGCGGCGCGCGCCTCTGCCGTGCGCGCGGTGCGGGAGGACTGGTGAGCCCGGCCCGACGCGCCTGGCTGGCCGGGCTCGCCGGACTCGGCGCGCTCGTGCCGGGCGCCGCCGCGCCGCCACCGGCCGCCGACGACGACATCCCGCGCCGTGGCCGCGTGCTGCGATTCCCGCGTGACCACGGTGCCCACCCCGGCTGCCGCACCGAGTGGTGGTACGTGACCGGCTGGCTGGGCACCGAGGCGCAGCTAACGGGGGGCTTCCAGGTCACGTTCTTCCGCAGCCGCACGGACCTGGCGCAGGCGCACCCCAGCCGCTTCGCCGCGCGCCAGCTGCTGTTCGCCCATGCCGCCGTCACCACGCTGGGGCCCGACGGCGGTCGCCACAGGCACGACCAGCGCATCGTGCGCTGGAACGGCGACCCGGCTGCCCCGCTGGCTGCCGCCGCGCTGGACACGGCCCGCGTGCACATCGGCGACTGGCGGCTGGCACTACAGGGCGGCGGCGACGGCCTGCGCTGGACCAGCCGCATCGCCGCGCGCGGCTTCACGCTGGAGCTGGACATGGCGCGCACGCAGCCGCTGCTGCTGCAAGGCGATGCCGGGTTCAGCCGCAAGGGCCCCGACGAGGCACAGGCCAGCCACTACGTGACCGACCCGCAGCTCGCGGTGCGGGCCCGCATCGCCCTCGAGGGCCGCAGCCGGCCGGAATCCGCCGGCCGCGCCTGGATGGACCACGAGTGGAGCGAGGCCCTGCTGCACCCCCAGGCCGTGGGCTGGGACTGGATCGGCATCAACCTGTTCGACGGCGGCGCGCTCACGGCCTTCCAGCTTCGGCGCGCCGACGGCGGCGTACTGTGGGCCGGCGGCAGCCACCGCGCAGTGGGCGCGGCCGCGGAAGCCTTCGAACCCACCGCGGTCCGCTTCGAGGCCGTGCGGCGCTGGCGCAGCCCGGCCACCGGCGTGAGCTGGCCCGTGCAGTGGCGCGTCAGCACCGCCGCCGGCCGCCACCAGGTGCGCGCGCTGGCCGACGCGCAGGAACTAGACAGCCGCGCCAGCACCGGCGCGCTGTACTGGGAGGGCCTGGCCGAGCTGGTGGACGAAGACGGCCGCCGCGTCGGGCTGGGCTACCTGGAACTTACGGGCTACGGTGGCGCACTGCGCCTGTAGCCGTGCGTTGGTGGCCTACGGGCGCGCCCGTGGCACGGTGCGCCAGCCGCCGGTGGGTTTGAGGCGGCCCAGGTCCACCGGGGCGGCGCGCACGCAGTTGCCGCCGGCCTGGCGCGCTGCCAGAACCGCGTCCTGGGCATCATCGATCAGCGACTGCAGGTTCAGGTGCGCCGGGCGCAGCTGCGCCACGCCGACGCTGACGGTCATGCGCAGGGGCTTGGGCAGGGTCACCTGCGGCAGCACCACCTCGATCTGCTCGGCCCGCTCGCGGATGCGCTCTGCGACGTCTAGCGCCCCGGTGGCGTCGGCGTGGGCCAGGAAGACGGCCATCTGGGCGTCGGAGAAGCGGGTGAGCAGGTCGGCGCCCCGCAGCGTGGGCGCGGTCTGGCGCAGCAACTCGGCCAGCACCGCGTCGGCGGTCTCGCTGCCGCGCGATTCGGTCAGGCGCGCGAAGCGGTCGACGTCCACCAGCAGCAGCGCGGCGCCGCTGCCGTAGCGACGGGCGCGCGCCCACTCGCGGCCGGCGAGCTCGAGGAACAGCGGCCGGGCGGCGCCCAGCGGCGTGTGCAGCGTGCCGCTCACCAGCGAGGTGTCGGCCTGGCGCGTGCCCAGCCTCTGCAGCGCCAGCGCCGCAGGCAGCACGGCGGCGACCACCCCCAGCAGCGCCCCCACCGGGGCGGCCCAGGCGCTGCCGCCCAGGCCACGGTTCATCATCCAGGCCACAAGCGCAGCCAGCAGCGCGGCACCGGCAGCCACCAACGCGACCGCCGCGGCCATGGGCAGCCGCACCGACGTCGAAGGGCGGGGCGACAAGATCGCCGGCAGCGGTGCCGGCTGGGTGGACGGGGGCTGAAGACTCATGGTCCTGGATGCTGAAGCTCTATTCGACCACATCCAGCGCAGACTGAAGGGCCGGTTTGCGCCCGATCGGGCCCCCTCGCGCGGGCATGGGGCGCGGCCGCGCCGCCGGGCGGCGGCCGGCCACCGCATAGACTTCCAGAATGCGCGAGGAATCTTCACGCCCGGCGGCCCGTTCGCCGCGGTCCCTGTCCGGCCTGCTGCCCTTCGTGAGTCCCTACCGCAGCGTGGTGGCCATGGCAGGCGTCTTCCTGGTGCTGGCCGCGCTCAGCACCCTGGCCTTCCCGGTGGCGCTAAAGCTGCTCATCGACCAGGGCTTCGTCGCCGCCAAGCCCGGGCAGCAGCTGATGGCGCTGCGCGGGTACTTCCTGGCGCTTTTCGGCGTGGCGCTGGCGCTGGGCGTCTTCTCGGCCCTGCGCTTCTTCACCGTCAGCTGGCTGGGCGAGCGCATCACGGCCGACCTGCGCAACGCCGTCTACGGCCACGTGCTGCGGCAGAGCCCGGAGTTCTTCGAGAGCACGCGCACCGGC
This sequence comes from Rubrivivax sp., assembly GCA_044371895.1. GTDB lineage: Bacteria > Pseudomonadota > Gammaproteobacteria > Burkholderiales > Burkholderiaceae_C > Rubrivivax. The sequence goes on along the minus strand of JBILSW010000022.1, from coordinate 10,124 downwards.
GAGGTGCTGTCGCGCCTGACCACCGACACCACGCTCGTGCAGACCGTGGTTGGCTCCAGCCTCAGCATGGGGCTGCGCAACGTGGTGATGGGCGCGGGCGCGCTGATCGCGCTGATCGTCACCAACCCCTGGGTGATGACTCAGGTGCTGGGCCTGCTGGTGTTGGTGGTGCTGCCCAGCCTGTACTTCGGCCGCCGCGTGCGCAAGCTCAGCCGCGCCAGCCAGGACCGCGTGGCCGACAGCAGTGCCATCGCCGCCGAGGTCCTCAGCGAGATCCCGGTCGTGCAGAGCCACGTGCAGGAATCGCGCGAGGCGGCACGCTTCAACCGCAGCACCGAGGAGGCCTTCGCCACGGCGCGCCGCCGCACCACGGTGCGCGCCGTGCTGGTGGGCTTCATGATCACCGCGACCTTCGGCGCGCTGCTGTGGGGCCTGTTCCAGGGCACGCAGGCCGTGCTCGACGGCCGCATCACCGCGGGCCACCTGGGGCAGACGGTGGTGTTCGTGATCATCTTCGTGGGCGCCGTGGCCGTGCTGTCGGAGATCTACGGCGACCTGCTGCGCGCCGCCGGCGCCACCGAGCGGCTGATGGAACTGCTGGCCTCGACCTCGCCCGTGACGGAGCCGGCGCAGCCCGTGGCGCTGCCCCCGGCGCTGCGCGGCTCCTCGCTGGCCCTGGAGGGGGTGACCTTCCACTATCCCTCGCGCCCGGGCACGCCGGCGCTGGCCGACTTCTCGCTGGCCGTGGGCGCCGGCGAGACCGTGGCCCTCGTGGGCCCCAGCGGCGCCGGCAAGAGCACCGTGTTCCAGCTGCTGCTGCGCTTCTACGACGCCCAGCAGGGCATCGTGCGCGTGGACGGCGTGCCCGTGCGCGACGCGAGCCTGGCCGCGCTGCGCGGCCGCATCGGCCTGGTGCCGCAGGACAGCACGGTGTTCTCCACCAGCGCGCTCGAGAACATCCGCTACGGGCGTCCCGAGGCCAGCGACGCCGAGGTGCACGCCGCCGCGGAGGCGGCCTTCGCCGACGACTTCATCCGCGCCCTGCCCGAGGGCTACGACACCTACCTCGGCGAGCGCGGGGTGCGGCTGTCCGGCGGTCAGCGGCAGCGCATCGCGATCGCCCGCGCCATGCTCAAGAACCCGCCGCTGCTGCTGCTGGACGAAGCCACCAGCGCCCTGGACGCCGAGAGCGAGCGCGTCGTGCAGCAGGCGCTGGAGGCCGCGATGGCGGACCGCACCACGCTGGTCATCGCGCACCGCCTGGCCACCGTGCTCAAGGCCGACCGCATCGTCGTGATGGACGGCGGCCGCATCGTCGACATCGGCAGCCACGCCGAGCTGGTGGCGCGCGGCGGGCTGTACGCACGCCTGGCGGCCATGCAGTTCGGCGCCGGCGCCCCGGCGCCCCGCCCCGACCAACTCCGGCTCGCCCCAATGCGCCCATGAACCGCCCCGTCCGATCGCAGTACGAAGACTTCATGCGCCACGTGTTCGAGCACGGCGTGCCCAAGGCCGACCGCACCGGCGTCGGCACGCGCAGCGTGTTCGGCCACCAGTTGCGCTTCGACCTCGCCGAGGGCTTCCCGCTGGTGACGACCAAGAAGGTGCACGTGAAGAGCATCGTCCTGGAGCTGTTGTGGTTCCTGCGCGGCGACAGCAACGTGAAGTGGCTGCAGGAGCGCGGCTGCACCATCTGGGACGAGTGGGCGCGCGCGGACGGCGAGCTCGGGCCGGTGTACGGCGTGCAGTGGCGCAGCTGGCCTCGAGCCGACGGCGGCCACGTCGACCAGATCGCCGAGGTCGTGCAGCAGCTCAAGACCAACCCCGACAGCCGCCGCATCATCGTCAGCGCCTGGAACGTGGCCGAGCTGCCGAAGATGGCGCTGGCGCCGTGCCATGCCTTCTTCCAGTTCTACGTGGCCGACGGCCGGCTCTCGTGCCAGCTGTACCAGCGCAGCGCCGACATCTTCCTGGGCGTGCCTTTCAACATCGCCAGCTACGCGCTGCTCACGCACATGCTGGCGCAACAGTGCGACCTGCAGCCCGGCGAGTTCATCTGGACGGGCGGCGATTGCCACATCTACAGCAACCACACGGAGCAGGTGCAGACGCAGCTCGCGCGCACGCCCTACCCCTACCCGGTGCTGAACATCCGGCGGCGGCCGGCGTCGATCTTCGACTACGCCTACGAGGACCTCGAGGTGCTGGAGTACCAGCACCACCCAGCCATCAAGGCGCCGGTGGCGGTGTAGACAGCGCTGGGGCCTCCAGCCCCGCCAGCCGCGGCTCCAACAGCGCGAACCACCAGCGCGGCACGCTGGCCAGCAGCAGGCAGCCCGCGTAGCCCGTGGGCAGCTGCGGGCCGGGAAGGGCCTGCAGGTCGCCGAACGGCTTCCAGGCGTGCATGTGATGGTCGGAGTGGCGCTGCAGGTTGGCGATGGTGGCGTTGGTGAGCCAGTGGTCGGCGTTCCAGGCGTGCGCCACGCCGAAGGGCTCGGCGTGGCCCGACGCATCGTGCCGGCGCTGCAGGCCGTAGTGCTCGATGTAGTTGATGGTCTCCAGCAGCAGCACGGCCTGAGCCGCCTGCACCACCCAGAACAGCAGCGCCCAGGGCCCGAAGGCCGCCGTCAACAGCAACAGCACCAGCGCCTGCACCGCCACGGCGGCCAGCAGTGGGCTCTGCAACCAGCCCCGCCGGTGCTGGCGCAGGCGCGCGGCCTCCAGCCGCCAGGCGCTGGCCCAGCTGCCGACCAGCGTGCGTGGCAGGAAGCGCCAGAGGCTTTCGCCGCGCCGCGCGGTGGCTGGGTCGTCGTGCGTGGCGGCGCGCACGTGGTGCCCGCGGTAGTGCTCAACCATGAAGTGCGCGTACAGCACGCTGCCCATCAGCAGCCAGGCGACGGCGCGGTCGAGGCGGCGCTTCGAGTGGCCCAGCTCGTGCGCGTAGGTGATGCCCTGGCTGCCGCTGACGCCGCCGATGCCGAGCCCCAGCGCCACCACGGCCGCGGCCCCGGCAGCATCAGCCGGCTGCGCGACCGCGATGGCCACGCCCAGCACCTGCAGACCCAGCTGCAGCGGCAGGTGCAGCAACAGGCACAGCCGGTGCCAGCCGGTGTGCCCGCTGGGCGCGGGCGAGCGCCGCAGCGCCGGCACGCGCTCGGACAGCGCCACCAGGCCCATGAAGCCCAGCATGTAGGCCCATGCCGCCCACGGCGAGGCCCAGGCGGCTGCGGCGGTGCCCAGGGGCAGCAGCCAGGCGATGGCGAAGCGGCTTTCGATCCACGGCATGCGCGCATCATCGCCCGCACACCGCCCCGGGTGCTCCGGGATAATCCCGGGCGCATGAACCCGCTGCTCGACCGCCTGCATCCCTACCCCTTCGAACGCTGGCGCGAGCTGACGCAAGGCGTGGTGCCCAACCCGGCGCTGGTGCCCATCTCGCTGGGCATCGGCGAGCCGCGCCACGCCACCCCGGCGCTCATCGAGGAGGCCATCGTGCGCGGCCTCGCGGGCCTGTCGAAGTACCCGGCTACGCTGGGCGAGCCGGCCCTGCGCGAAGCCATCGCCGGCTGGGTGCAGCGGCGCTACGGCGTGGCGCTGGACGCGGCCACGCAGGTGCTGCCGGTCACGGGTTCGCGCGAGGCGCTGTTCGCCTTCGCGCAGACGGTGATCGACGCCACGAAGCCCGGCGCCACCGTCATCTGCCCCAATCCGTTCTATCAGATCTACGAGGGCGCAGCCCTGCTGGCCGGCGCGCAGACCGCCTTCGTGCCGGGTGACCCGGCGCGCAACTTCGCTGCCGTGTGGGACGCGGTCGACGAGGCCACCTGGGCGCGCACGCAGTTGCTGTACGTGTGCAGCCCGGGCAACCCCACCGGCGCGGTGATGCCGCTGCCCGAATGGCAGCGCCTGTTCGAGCTGAGCGACCGCCACGGCTTCGTGATCGCGTCGGACGAGTGCTACTCCGAGATCTACTTCGGCGACGAGGCTCCCCTGGGCGGCCTGCAGGCCGCAACGGCCCTGGGCCGCCATGACTTCCGCCGCCTCGTGGCCTTCACCAGCCTGTCCAAGCGCAGCAATGTGCCGGGCCTGCGGTCGGGCTTCGTGGCGGGCAATGCCGCGGTGCTCAAGCGCTTCCTGCTGTACCGCACCTACCACGGCAGCGCCATGAGCCCGGTGGTGCAGGCCGCCAGCGTCGCGGCCTGGAACGACGAGGCCCACGTGGCGGCCAACCGGGCCCTCTACCGCGCCAAGTTCGCGACCGTCACGCCGGTGCTGGCCGAGGTGCTGGACGTGAAGCTGCCTGATGCCGCGTTCTACCTGTGGGCCGGTGTCCCTTCACGCGGCGCGGGGCCGGGCGACGACATCGCCTACGCCCGCGGACTGCTCGCTCAATACAATGTTCATGCTCTTCCTGGCAGCTTGCTGGCGCGCACCGTGGACGGTGTCAACCCGGGCCGGGGGCGCGTGCGGCTGGCCCTGGTGGCTGGCGAGGCCGAGTGCCTCGAGGCCGCCCGCCGCATCGCTGCCTTCACCCGCACCTACCGAGACACCGAGCCATGACAACCGACCTCTCCCTGCTGCAGTCCACCATCGACGTGGCCTGGGAACGGCGCACCGAGATCAACGCTGCCAACGCCCCGCAGGTGCGCAAGGCCGTCGAGCAGGTGATCGCAGCGCTCAACGGCGGGCGCCTGCGCGTGGCCGAGCGCCGCGGTGTCGGCGAGTGGACCGTGAACCAGTGGGTGAAGAAGGCGGTGCTGCTGAGCTTCCGCCTAACCGACAACCAGCCCATGCACGCGGGCGACCTGACGTTCTTCGACAAGGTTAGACCCAAGTTCTCGCAGCTCGACGAGGCCGCGCTGCGCGACAGCGGCGTGCGCGTCGTGCCGCCGGCCGTGGCCAGGCGCGGCAGCTTCGTTGGCCGCAACGTGGTGCTGATGCCAAGCTACGTCAACATCGGCGCCTATGTCGACGAGGGCACGATGGTCGACACCTGGGCCACGGTGGGCAGCTGCGCGCAGATCGGCAAGAACGTGCACCTCAGCGGCGGCGTCGGCATCGGCGGCGTGCTCGAGCCGCTGCAGGCCAACCCGACCATCATCGAGGACAACTGCTTCATCGGCGCCCGCTCCGAGGTCGTCGAGGGCGTCATCGTCGAAGAGAACTCGGTGCTGGGCATGGGCGTGTACATCGGCCAGAGCACTCCGATCTTCGACCGCGCCACCGGCCAGATCAGCTACGGCCGCGTGCCCAGCGGCAGCGTCGTGATCAGCGGCGGGCTGCCCAAGACCGCCGCCGACGGCACGCCTTACTCGATGTACGCGGCCATCGTGGTCAAGCGCGTCGACGCACAGACGCGCAGCAAGACCAGCATCAACGAACTGCTGCGCGCCTGAACCGCGCGGCCCGCCACCCGGAGGATCGGACAGATGGCGAACAACCTCGAGCGCGTGCTGCGCCTGATGGCGGAGAAGAGCGCCTCCGACGTCTACCTCGCGGCGAACACGCCGATCCTCATCAAGATCCACGGCCAGATCCTGCAGCTGTCGGACCAGGTGCTCACCACCAACCAGACGCGTCAGCTGCTGGGCGAGTTGCTCGCCCCGCAGCAGATGGAGGAGCTCGAGGAGACCGGCGAGCTCAACGTCGGCATCAGCATCGCGCGCGTTGGCAGTTTCCGCCTCTCGGCGTTCAAGCAGCGCGGCTCCATCGCCGCCGTGTTCCGCTGCATCCCCTTCGTGATCCCGAGCCTGGAGTCGCTGGGCGTGCCGCCGCTGATGAGCCAGATCATCACCGAGAAGCGCGGCCTGATCCTGATGGTGGGCGCCACCGGCACCGGCAAGAGCACCACGCTGGCCTCGATGATCGAGTGGCGCAACCAGCAGATGACGGGCCACATCCTCACCATCGAGGACCCGATCGAGTTCCTGTTCAGCAACAAGAAGAGCGTGGTCAACCAGCGCGAGGTGGGGCGCGACACGCAGAGCCTGCAGGTCGCGCTGAAGAACGCGCTGCGCCAGGCGCCGGACTGCATCCTGATCGGCGAGATCCGCGACCGCGAGACCATGAGCGCGGCGCTGTCGTACGCGCTGTCGGGTCACCTGGTCCTGAGCACGCTGCACGCCAACAACAGCTACCACGCGCTGGGGCGCATCCTGAGCTTCTACTCACCCGAGGCGCGGCCCACGCTGCTGTCGGATCTGGCCTCGGGCCTGAAGGCCATCGTCTCGCAGCGGCTGCTGCGCGCCAACGCCGGTGGGCGCGTGCCGGCGGTCGAGGTGCTGCTGAACACCAAGCTCATCGCCGAGATGATCGAGAAGGGCGACCTCTCCTCGGTGAAGGAGGCCATGGAGAAGAGCCTGGCCGAGGGCTCCCAGACCTTCGAGCAGGACCTCTCCCGCCTCATCAACGACGGTGTCGTGTCGCGCGACGAGGGCCTGAGCTACGCCGACTCGCCCACCAACCTGCTGTGGCGCCTTCAGAACGAGCAGGCCCCGGTGTCGCGCTCCGGGCCCAAGAAGGACGAGCCCGAGACCGCCACCTACACCGAGATCGTCATCGACGTGCGTCCGGAGGATCCGCGGCTGGCCAATCCGCCCTGGATGCGGGCGTGAGCGATGCCCTGCGCCTGACCGAGGCGCTGATCGCCTGCCCCAGCGTCACGCCCGCGGAGGCTGGCTCCATCGCACTGCTGCAGCGGCGCCTGGGGTCGGCGGGTTTCGCCTGCGAGCGGCTCGACGCCGGCGAGGGCGACGCCCGCGTGGCCAACCTGTGGGCCGTGCACGAGGGCACGCGGCCCGGGCCGATGATCGTGCTGGCCGGCCACGTCGACGTGGTTCCGCCCGGCCCGCGCGAGCGCTGGGCCAGCGACCCCTTCGTGCCCACGCACCGCGACGGGCGGCTGCACGGCCGCGGCGCCGCCGACATGAAGACCGCCGTGGCCTGCATGACGGTGGCCGCCGAGGCCTTCGTGGCCGCGCAGCCCGCGCACGCCGGCGGCGTGGCGCTGCTGTTCACGTCCAACGAGGAAGGCTCGTCGAGCGACGGTTCGGCCCACGCGGTGGAGGTGCTGCGCTCCCGCGGCCTGCAGCCGCTGGCAGCGCTGGTGGGCGAGCCCACCTCGGTGGAACGCGTGGGCGACATGGTCAAGAACGGCCGCCGCGGCACGCTGTCGGCTCGGCTGGTGGTGCGCGGCATCCAGGGCCACGTCGCCTACCCGCAGTTCGCGCGCAACCCCATCCACCAGGTGGCGCCGGCGCTGGCCGAGCTGGCGGCCACGGCCTGGGACGACGGCAACGAGCAATTTCTGCCCACCAGCTTCCAGGTCAGCAACATCCACGGCGGCACGGGCGTGGGCAACGTCATTCCTGGCGAGGTGGTGTTGGACTGCAACTTCCGCTTCAGCACCGAGAGCACGGCGGCCACGCTGCGCCGGCGCTTCGAGGCGCTGCTCGTCCGCCACGGGCTCGAGTTCGCGGTCGAGTGGCAGCTGGGCGGCGAACCCTTCCTGACGCGGCCGGGCTCGCTGTGCGACGCGCTCGTGGCCGCAGTGAAGGCCGAGTTCGGCATCCAGCCCGTGCTCAGCACCACGGGCGGCACCTCCGACGGCCGCTTCCTCGCCACCTGGTGCGATCAGGTCATGGAGTTCGGCGTGCGCAACGCCAGCGCGCACCAGGTCGACGAGTGGGTGGAGGTCGATGCCATCGAGCCGCTCACCCGCGTCTACCGGCGCACGCTGCAGGCCTTGCTCGCGTGACGACGCTGGCCGACACCGTGCGCGCCGCGGCCGCGCGGCTGCAGGCCACCGGCGTGGCCTTCGGCCACGGCACCGCCAACGCCATCGACGAGGCGGCCTGGCTGGTGCTGTGGCGCCTGGGCCTGCCGCTGGACGCGCTGGACGAGCACGCCACGCGCGCGCTCACGCCCGAGGAGGCCGCGGCCGTCGAGGCGCTGCTGCAGCAGCGCGTCGCCACGCGCCAGCCCGCCGCCTACCTCACCGGCGAGGCCTGGTTGCAGGGCGTGCCGTTCACGGTGGACGAGCGCGTGATCGTGCCGCGCTCGCTGATCGCCGAACTGGTGGCCGACCCCGACGGTAGCGGCGCGCTCGACGCCTGGCTGGCCCCCGACACCCGCCGCGTGCTCGACCAGTGCACCGGCGGCGGCAGCCTCGCCATCCTGGCCGCGATGGCCTGGCCCGACGTCGAGGTGCTGGCCACCGACCTCAGCGCCGACGCGCTGGCCGTGGCGGCGCTGAACGTGCGGCGCCACGGGCTCGAGGGCCGCATCCGCCTGGCGCAGGGCGACGGCTGGGCCGCGGTCGACGCGCTGGGCGAGCCCGAGCCCTTCGACCTGGTCCTGTGCAACCCGCCCTACGTGAATGCGCGCTCGATGGCGGCGCTGCCGGCGGAATACCTCGCGGAGCCCCGGCTGGCACTGGCCGGCGGCAGCGACGGCATGGACTTCATCCGACCGCTGCTCGCGGGCCTCGCCCCGCACCTGGCGCGCGACGGCGTGCTGGTGCTCGAGGTCGGCCACGAGATCGAGCACTTCCATCGTGCCTTCCCGCGCCTGCCCATCATCGGCCTGCCCACCAGCGCCGGCGACGAGCAGGTGCTGCTGATCGAGGCCGCGGCCCTGAGTTTCCTTTCATGATCACTCTTCGCGACATCACCCTGCGCCGCGGCGTCAAGGTCGTGCTCCAGGGCGCGGGTCTTGTGCTGCAGCCGGGCGAGAAGGTCGGCCTCATCGGCCGCAACGGGGCCGGCAAGTCCAGCCTGTTCGCGCTGCTGACGGGCCGGCTCTCGGCCGACCGCGGCGACGTCGAGATCCCGCCGCGCTGGCGCATCGGCGAGGTGGCGCAGGACATGCCCGAGACCGACCAGGGCGCCACCGACTTCGTGCTCGACGGCGACATTCCGCTGGTGGCGGCGCAGCGCGCGCTGGCCGAGGCCGAGGCGGCCGAGGACGGCGAGGCCATCGCCCACGCCCACCTGGCGCTCGATGAAGCCGGCGCCTTCGACGCCCGCGCGCGCGCCCAGACGCTGCTGCTGGGCCTGGGCTTCAGGACGGGGCAGCTCGACGCGCCCGTCAACAGCTTCAGCGGCGGCTGGCGCATGCGGCTGCAGCTGGCGCGCGCGCTGATGTGCCCGGCCGAGCTGCTGCTGCTCGACGAGCCCACCAACCACCTCGACCTCGACGCGCTGGTGTGGCTGGAGGCCTGGCTCAAGCGCTTCGAGGGGCTGCTCGTGGTCATCAGCCACGACCGCGAGTTCCTCGACGCCGTCACGCGCGTGACGGTGCACCTCGACGAGCTCGTGCTCACGCGCTACGGCGGCAACTACACGGCCTTCGAGGAGCAGCGCGCCGAGCGGCTGCAGCTGGCCGCCGCGGCCTACAGCAAGCAGCAGGAGCGCATCGCGCACCTGCAGCGCTTCATCGACCGCTTCAAGGCCAAGGCCACCAAGGCCAAGCAGGCGCAGAGCCGCGTCAAGGCGCTGGCGCGCATGGAGAAGCTTGCGCCGGTGCTCACCAGCAGCGATTTCGAGTTCGAGTTCCGCGAGCCGCAGAGCCTGCCCAACCCGATGCTCAGCTTCGACTTGCTCGATTGCGGCTACGGCCAAACGGCCATCGTCAAGGGCTTCAGCCGCAGCGTGCTGGCCGGCCAGCGCATCGGCATCCTCGGCGCCAACGGCCAGGGCAAGAGCACGCTGGTAAAGACCATCGCGCGCGCGTTGCCGCCCCTGGGCGGCCGCGTCACCGAGGGCAAGGGCCTGGTGATCGGCTACTTCGCACAGCAGGAGCTCGACGTGCTGAGCCTTGACGACGGCCCGCTGATGCACCTGGTGCGCCTGGCGCGCGACGTGGGCCCGGCCGCGCGCGAGCAGGAGCTGCGCGACTTCCTAGGCCGCTTCCGCTTCACTGGCGACATGGTCACGCAGGCCGTGGGCAGCCTCAGTGGCGGCGAAAAGGCGCGCCTGGTGCTGGCCATGCTGGTGTGGCAGCGCCCCAACCTGCTGCTGCTGGACGAGCCGACCAACCACCTGGACCTCACCACGCGCGAGGCGCTGTCGATCGCGCTCAACGAGTTCGCGGGCACGGTGATGCTGGGGAGCCACGACCGCGCG
>JBILSW010000347.1:0-4047 GCA_044371895.1 Rubrivivax sp. | reverse complement strand
CCAGGGCCGCGCCGCGTGCCGCGGCCACGTCGGCCAGCACCGGAGCCACGATGACGCAGCCAGCCTGCGTTGCAGCCAGTTGTGCCTGGTAGCGCGGGTTGGCCAGGAAGCTCAGGGTCTGCGCGTCGGCGGTCTCCAGAGGCCCAAGACGGTCGACGAGCGCATCGGCGTTGCCGCGCAGCTGCCCGCCAAGGTGCTGCGCCAGATCGCCGAGGCGGACGGGCCCTAGCGGCATCATGCCCGGCGCGACCGACGCATCAACGCGGCGCGGGGGTGGCCGGAGCGGCGGGAGCGGGAGCGTTGAGAACGCGGATCACCTTGTCGGTGATGTCGACGCGGGGACCCGCGAACACGACCTCCTGCAGGATGAGGTCGTACTTCTCGCTGTCAAAGATCTGCTTGATGGCCCGGTTGGCGCGATCGACCACGGTCGACAACTCCTCGTTCCGGCGCTGGGTGAGGTCTTCCTGGAACTCTCGGCGCTTGCGCTGCAGGTCGCGATCCTGCTCGACAAGCTCGCGCTCGCGCCGCGTGCGGTCAGCCGGCGCCAGCGTGGGAGCGTCCTTCTCGAGGCGGTCAGCGGCGGTCTTCAGCCGCGTCTCGGCCTCGCTGAGCTCGCGCTGTCGCTTGCTGAACTCGGCCTCGAGCTTGCGCTGCGCGGCCTGGGCCGGAGCGGCTTCGCGCAGCACGCGTTCGCTGTTCACGTAGCCGATCTTGAGCTCCTGGGCCGATGCCGCCGGCAACGCGGCCAGGCCGGCGCCGACCAGGGCCGCCGCAGCCGCGGCGCGGGTGAACGAGGAGCGAGCGAACGTCTTCATCAGAAGGCTGTCCCGATCTGGAATTGGAAACGCTGGATTCTATCGTTGCGCTGCACCTGGATCGGCCGGCCCCAGCTCAGCTTCAGGGGGCCCACGGGGGAAATCCAGCTCAGCCCCAGGCCGACCGAGGCACGCAGGGAGTCCCAGGTCGTCCGCTCGTCCTCGGCCCACACGTTGCCCGCATCGGCGAACGCGAAGACGCGCAGCGTGCGGTCATTGCCCGACCCGGGCACCGGGAAGTACAGCTCGGAATTCAGGTTGAAGCGGCGCGCACCACCGATGTAGGCGCCCGTGGGGTCGACGGCGCCCAGCGAGTTCTGCTCGAAGGCCCGCACGGTGCCCAGGCCGCCGCCGTAGAAGTTCTTGAACACCGGGAAGGGATTGCCGTTCAGGCCCTTGCCGATGCCGAGCTCGGCGTTCACCCCCAGCGTCAGGCGGTACGGCAAGGACCAGTACTCCTGGTACTGCAGGTTCGTCTTGAGGTAGCGCACCTCGCCCGCGAACGAGTACTCGAACAGCACGCGCTGGTAGCGGCCGGCGCTGGGCACGAGAAGGCTGTCGCGGCCGTCTCGCGCCCAGCCCACGGTGGTGGTGATGGAGTCGGCGTTGTTGCCGTACAGGGCGCGGAAGTTCAGCCAGGCCAGCGGCAGGCCGACGGAGGTGCCGAGCTCGGTGCGCTCCCAGCCCAGCCCTACGAACACCGTGTCGGTTTCGGAGAAAGGCACGCCGAAGCGTACCGACGTGCCCGGCGTGCGCAGGTCGTAGCTCTGGCCCAGGAAGTTGATCGGCCTGGACGTGCGGTAGTAGGCGTCGACCGCCAGCGAGATGCCATCTACCGTGAAGTACGGGTCGACGGTGCGCACCGAAAGCTGGCGGTTGAAGCGGCTGGTGTTGACCTCGAAGGCCAGACTCCGACCCGACCCGAAGGCGTTGTCCTGGCTGACTGAGGCACTGAAGGTCAGCTTCTCGGCGTTGGAGTAGCCCGCGCCGATGGCCAGGTTGCCGGTGGGCTTTTCCTTGACGACCACGACCAGGTCGGCCTGATCGGGCGCGCCGGGCACGTCGTTGGTCTCGACCTCGACCTGCTCGAAGTAGCCGAGGCGGTCGACGCGCTGCTTGCTCAGCTGGATCAGGCTCCCGTTGTACCAGGCGCTCTCGAGCTGGCGGAACTCGCGGCGGATGACCTCGTCGCGCGTGCGCGTGTTGCCCGCCACCTCGATGCGCCGCACGTAGACCCGCCGCGCGGGCTCGGCCCCGAGAACCACCACCACCTGGCCGGTGGCGCGGTCGATCTCGGTGCGCGGCTCGACACGCGCGAAGGCATATCCGTACCGCCCGAACAGCTCCTGAAAGCGCTTCTGTGTGGCCGTGACGGCATCGCCCCGAAACGGCTGGCCCGCCCGCAGCAGCACGAGCTGCCGGAACTCCTCGTCGCGACCGAGGTACTCGCCCTCCAGGCGCACCGCCGTCACTGTGTAGGGCTGGCCCTCGCGGATGTTGATCGCGATGGAGATCGTCTGCTTGTCGGGCGAGATCGTGACCTGCGTCGACTCGACCGCGAATTCCAGGTAGCCGCGGTTGAAGTACCAGGCGCGCAGCTTCTCGAGGTCGGAATTGAGCTTGCTGCGCGAGTAGCGGTCGGACTTGGTGTACCAGGTGAACCAACCGCTGGACGTGAGCTCGAACTGCTCGAGCAGTTCTTTCTCGCCGAACACGCGGGCGCCGAAGATGCGCACCTCGGCAATGCGGGCGGCATCGCCCTCCTTCATCGTGAAGGTCACGCTGACGCGGTTGCGCTCCAGCGGCGTGATGGTGGTCGTGACCTCGGCGCCATACAGGCTGCGGCTCAGGTACTGGCGCTTGATCTCCTGCTCGGCACGGTCGATCAGGGCCCGGTCGTAGGGCAGGCCCTCACCGATACCGGCGTCCTTCAGGCTCTTGAGCAGAGGCTCCTTGTCGAACTCCTTCAGGCCCACGAAGGTGACGGCGGCGATGATCGCGCGTTCCTCGACCACCACGACGGTGGCACGGTCCTGGATCTCCAGCCGGACGTCCTTGAACAGGCCGGTGGCGAACAGGGCGCGCACGGCGGCCGAGCCCTTGTCGTCGGTGTAGGTGTCGCCGATGCGGAAGGGCAGCGCGGCGAACACGGTGCCGGGATCGGTGCGCTGCAGGCCCTCGATGCGGATGTCGGCGATGACGAAGGGCTCGACGGCCCGCGGCAGCGTCTGCGCCGCCACGCCGGCGGATGCGACCGCGACCATCGCCGCCGCGACGGGACGCAGCGGGACCAGGGGCGAGGCCCGGTGGGAAGTTGGGAACATGAGGTCTAGTGAAGGCCCAGCAGGCGGGCCACGTCGTTGAACAGCGCGACCGACATCATTGCCAGCAGCACCACGATGCCGCCACGCTGCAGCCGGGCCAGCCATGCGTCGGACACGGGACGCCCGGTGACGCCTTCGAAAATGTAATACATGAGGTGGCCACCATCGAGCATGGGCAGGGGCAGAAGGTTCAGCACCCCCAGGCTCACGCTCACCAGCGCCAGGAAGCCGAGGTAGAAGGCCAGGCCCTGCTCCACGCTCTGCCCGGCGTAGTCGGCGATGGTGATGGGCCCGGAGAGGTTCTTCAGCGAGGCCTCGCCCACCAGCATGCGCCCGAGCATGCGCACGGTGAGCACCGAGACCTCCCAGGTGCGCTCGGCGCCCAACACCAGCCCCTCAAGGAGGCCGTGGCGCACGAGCACGCGCTCGGGGGGCTGGCCGGGCTGTGCGTCGATGCGGCCGAGCGTGCGCGGTCCGTCGCGGGTGTCCTGCTGGACGACGCGGGGCGTGACCTCGAGCTCCAGCGTGCGGCCCTCGCGTTCCACGGTGAACCTAAGAGGGCGCCCCTGCGGCCGGCCATCGGCGCCAGAGACCACGGCGGCCCGCACGCGCTCCACCACCGCCATCGCCTCGGCCACCGGTTGGCTGTCGATGGCCAGCACGCGGTCGCCACGCCGCAGGCCGCCACGGGCCGCCGGACCGTCGGCCAGGACGTCGCCCAGCACCGGCTCGCTGAAATTGCCCGCCAGGCCCACGCGGCGCATCAGGCCGGCATCGACATCGCGAGCCTCGACGCCGGCCAGTTGCAGCGTCATCGTTCGGCGGATGCGGCCATCGCGGTCGCTGACCTCGAGCTGGACGTCCTGGCCGTTCATCGCGGCGCGCGTGACGCTCCAGCGGAGGTC
>JBILSW010000346.1:0-4055 GCA_044371895.1 Rubrivivax sp. | reverse complement strand
CGTCCACCGTCGGCAGGAAATTCTCGCCACGCACCTGCAGGCCGTGGCCGGCGTAGAAGAACAGCGCCACGCTGCCGGGGCGGATGGCGGTGCGGAACTCGCGCAGCGCGGCCCCGACCTGGCGCGTGCGCAGGTCCTCGAAGTAGATGACCTGGAAGCCCATGTCGCGCAGCTTCTCGCGCATGGCCCGAGCGTCGTTGATCGGGTTGCGCAGCGGCGACGACTTGTACGTGGCGTTACCCACGACCAGCGCGACGCGGTGCTCGTTCAACGAACGGTTGCTCTGCGCGACCGCCGGCAGGGCACCCAGCAGGCACAGCATCAGGGTCAGGAACAGTGTCAACGGCTTCATGGTCGGGCGATTTTGTCAACCGCCGGCCGGGCGCGCCATGCTTCCGATGCACGAGGCCGCGTGACGACGTCACGCGGTCGCCGGGGCCAGCGGGTCATGCGCCCAGCGCCTGCGCCAGCGCCGTGAAGCTGACGGTCTCGACGTCGAACTCCCCCGGCGTCCAGGGCTCGCGCCAGCCGCCCTCGCCATGCTCGAGCGGCCGTGCCACGTGGGCGGTGCGCAGCCCGCAGGCTGCGGCGGCGCGCAGATCGCCGGGATGGGCGGCCACCAGCATCAGCTGCTGCGGCTGCACGCCCAGCAGCCGGGCCGCGCCAAGGTAGGTCTCGGGGTCGGGCTTGTAGTGGCCGAACAGCTCGGCGCTGAAGATCGCGTCCCAGGACAGCCCGGCGTGGCGCGCCATGTCGACGAGCAGGCTGACGTTGCCGTTGGACAGCGTGGCCACCGGCCAGCGCGCCTTCAGCCGCAGCAGCCCGGCGAGGCTGTCGGGCCAGGGTTGCAGGCGGTGCCAGGCCAGATTGAACGCGGCCACCTCGTGCTCGGGCCAATGCTGGCCGCGCGCGGCCAGCAGCCGGTCAAGGATCTCGCGGTGCAGGGTGTCGATGTGCGTCCAGGGCCGGCGGCCGCTGCGCACCTCGGCCATGGCGGGCTGGTAGCCGGCGCGCCAGTCGTCGGCCAGTTGCGCCCAGTCCAGCGCCACGCCCAGCCGCCGGCCCAGCGCGCGGCCCTCCTCGATGAGGCTGCCGCGCCAGTCGACGACGGTACCGAAGACGTCGAACACCAGGGCGCGCAGGTTGCTCAGCGATGGTGGCGGGGCGGTGCTCATGCCGCGGATTCTCCAGGAACCGGGCGCTGTGCTGCGCGTTTGCGAGTCCGTGGACCGAGGATCTGGCGCAGGGCGGCGCCGCCCCAGCCCGGGAATGCCAGCGGCGCCTCGAGGGCCTCGGGTGCGTCTGGCCACGGCGTGGCCGGCATTCCCGCGGCCGCAGGTGGTGGCGTTGAGCGGGCGCAACGCCCCATGCGTCTGGCCGCTCCCCAATGGGCACGTCACACCAAACAAGGATCGACCATGACCAAGCTGCTGGACAGGTATACCAGTCACGGCACGCTCGCCCCCTTCGGCCAGAAGGGCGACGATCAGTATGGGATCAACATCCCGGCAGGCGAGGTCTTCGACTGCTGCCTGCTGTCGATCACCGGCAAGCGCCTCAACGCAGGCGCCAGGGTCGATGCACAGCCCGCGCAGGGCCAGACCGGGGGTTCGGCGCTGCGCGTGCACTGGTGGTTCGACGGCGGCTCCGAGATCGCCTATCGCATCGAGGCCTACAGCCGCAAGGCCGAAGCGCCAGCGGGGCTGTCGGTTCGGGTGCCGGGCTTCCTGCCCAGTACGCAGGGCTTTCAGTTCAAGAACAAGTTCCTGCCGCGACCCGACCTGGTGCTGCGCACGGCCTTCGGCAATCTCGAGGTGGGCAACGCCACCAACGGCCTGTGCGGGGGCATGGTGTACGCCGTGCGCGACCACTTCGAGGCACGCGTGCCGGTGCCGCCCGGCACCACGCCGCCCGGGGCCGGACCGCTGTTCGACTTCCTGGTGCACCGCCTGTTCGATAGCTTCGACCTGCCGGGCGGCGTGGCGAAGTATCTCGAACTGATGCACCCGGCCCTGCCCGACCACGAGACCGACCTCAGCCGCGCACACCTGGCGCCTCGCGGCCGCGCCTGGCGCATGATCGTCGAGGAGTGGCCGCTGATCCGGCGGGACCTGGACGCCGGCAGACTGTCGCCGCTGGGCCTGGTGTGCCTGAAGTCGGCCAACCCCGCCGAACTGGGCAAGAACCACCAGGTGCTGGCCTACGGCTACGAGTTGCAGGGCAGCCGGCTTTCGCTTCACATCTACGACCCCAACCTGCCGCAGGACGACACCGTGCGGCTGTCGCTGGATCTCGGCACGCCGGAGCAGACCACGCCCGTCGTGTACCTGCCCAACCCCGTGATCGCCTTCTTCCGCACGACGTACCGGCCTGAACTGCCGCCCAGCTGCGAGTCGGGTGTGCGCGTGCGCGCCGCGCTGCGGGCGCAGGCCAACGGGCGCCTGGTGTGCGCCGAGAACGCCGGGGCGCTGCCGCTGATTGCCAACCGAGACCGGATTGGTCCCTGGGAGACCTTCGAGATCCGCGTCGTGGGCAGCAACCGGATCGCGTTGAAGTCAGCGGCCAACGGCCGCTTCGTATGCGCCGAGAATGCGGGGACGAAGCCGTTGGTGGCCAACCGCGACTTGGTGGGGCCCTGGGAGACATTCGAGCTTGAGTACCTGCCAGGCAACCGGGTTGCGCTGCGAGCAGTGGCCAATCGCCAGCTGGTCTGTGCCGAGGACGGTGGCGCCGGGCCGCTCACGGCCAGCAGAACCAAAGTCGGACCCTGGGAGAGCTTCGAGATCGTTCCGCTGTAGCCGGCATGGGTCGGGCGCTGCCCTCGTGCACGCGGCCGTGCCGCAGTCCCAGGGGCGTGCGCGAGCCGGAGGCTCGTCGACGCCGGTCACGACGCCCGCAGGTGGTGACCGACGGGCCGGCCGCCGCGCGCCGGCTGCCCGACAATCAAGCGGTAGCCTCCTCGACCGCCCGTGCCGCTCCCGACCCCGAACCCCTGGCGCCTGTCCGTCGCCCCGATGATGGACTGGACCGACCGCCACTGCCGCGCGCTGCACAGGCTGATCACGCGGCGCACGCGCCTGTACACCGAGATGGTGACCACCGGCGCGCTGCTGCACGGCGACGTGCCGCGCCACCTGGACTACAGCGCGGCCGAGCACCCCGTGGCGCTGCAGCTCGGCGGCAGCGAGCCCGAGGACCTGGCGGCCTGCGCGCGGCTGGCCGAGCGCTGGGGCTACGACGAGATCAACCTCAACTGCGGCTGCCCGAGCGAGCGCGTGCAGCGCGGCGCCTTCGGGGCCTGCCTGATGGCCGAGCCGCAGCTCGTGGCCGACGGCGTGGCCGCCATGCGCGAGGCCACGAGGCTGCCGGTGACGGTCAAGCACCGCATCGGCATCGACCGCGTCGAGAGCTACGACTTCGTCCGCGACTTCGTTGGTACCGTGCATCTGCGCGGCGGATGCAGTGTGTTCATCGTGCACGCGCGCAACGCCTGGCTGCAGGGTCTCAGCCCCAAGGAGAACCGCGAGATCCCGCCCCTGCGCCACGAGCTGGTGCACCGACTCAAGCGCGACTTCCCGGCGCTCACCATCGTCGTCAACGGCGGCCTGGTCGGCGACGACGCGCTGGCCGCGCAGCTGCACCATGTCGACGGCGCGATGGTGGGCCGCCACGCTTACCACGAGCCCTGGTCAATGGCCGGCTGGGACCTGCGCTTCCTCGGTGCCGACACCCCCGCCGCCACGTCCCGAGAGGCGGTGGAGGAGGCCTTCGTCGCTTACATGGAGGGCCTGGCCGCCCAGGGCACGCCCTGGGCGCACGCCAGCCGCCACATGCTGGGGCTGCACAACGGGCAGCCGGGCGCGCGGCGCTGGCGCCAGGTGTGGTCGGACCACCGGCTCAAGGGCGAGCGGCCGACGGCCGTGATGCGGCGGGCTCGCGCCGCCATGGCGCAGGGCAGTGGGCTGGCGCGGCTGCCGGCCTGACCGCGCTCGCTGACATCGGCCGCATGAGCGACACCTCCTCTGCAGGCCCCGTTCTGGGCATCATCGGCGGCA
>JBILSW010000345.1:0-4058 GCA_044371895.1 Rubrivivax sp. | reverse complement strand
GATCTGGGCGCCGCGCTGCGTAGGGTCGACACCCAGGATCACGGCGCGCACGCGGTCGCCCGAGCGCAGGTTCTCCTTCGGGATCATCTCGGTGCGCTTCAGGCGCCCCTCGACGCGTCCGCTCTCGACGATGACGTCGCCCTTGTCCAGGCGCTTGACCGTGCCGACCATGACCTTCTCGCCGCGCGAGAGGAAGTCGTTGAGCAGCTGCTCGCGCTCGGCGTCGCGGATCTTCTGCAGGATCACCTGCTTGGCGGCCTGCGCACCGATGCGGCCGATGGGCACCGAGTCGACGGACTCCTCGATGTAGTCGCCTTCCTCGATGTCGGGGATGCGGTCGAGCGCATCGGACAGCAGTTCCTCGGCATCCGGGTTCTGCAGGCCGGCCGAATCGGGCACCACCAGCCAGCGGCGGAAGGTCTCGTAGTCGCCGGTGTCGCGGTCCACCGCCACGCGGATGTCGACCTCGCCCCCATGCAGCTTCTTGGTGGCCGACGCAAGCGCAGCCTCCACCGCGCCGAAGACGACGTCGCGGTCCACGGTCTTCTCGCGCGAGATCGCGTCCACCAGCATCAGCATTTCGCGGTTCATCGGTTCATCAGCCTTTCGTCGTCTCTGGCGCGGCGGCCGGGGCGGGCCCGGCGGCGCTGTCGTTCGTGAATTCGGGGTCGGCGTCGGCCGCCGCGCGGGGCTTTCGGCCCTTGAAGTCGAGCACCGGCACCAGGCGCGCCTCGCGCACCTCGGCGAGCACGAAACCGAGCTGCTGCTCGGCCGTGCCCTTGCTGAACGTCAGGGAGTAGCTGCCTTCGGTCGTGCCCAGGCCCAGCACGCCCTCCCAGTGCCTGCGGCCCTCGAAGGGCTCGCGCAGGGTGACCTTCACGGCCTGGCCGGCGAAGCGGCGGTAGTCGGCGTCGTGTCGCAGGGGCCGGTCGAGGCCGGGCGAGGAGACCTCCAGCCGCGCGTACTCCAGGCCTTCGACCTCAAGCGCGTACTGCAGCTGCCGCGTCACGGCCTCGCAGTCCTCGACAGTGATGAACTCGCCGGCGTCGGGGGCGCCCGGCGTGCCATACACGCGGCCGGGGATGCGGTCGATGGTCACGCGCAGCAGGCCGCGGCCGGCGCGTTCGGCGTCGACGAGGTCGTATCCCAGCCCCTGGATGGTGCCGGTGATCGCCTGCTGCCAGCCCAGGCGGGCCGGGGCGTCGGCCGCGTCGAGCACCGGTAGCGCGCGCGCAGGCCAGCTCCCGGCACCCGAGGTGCCGACACGCGGGCCACGTGCGCGCGACGCACCGCCCTTGGCCTTGCTGCTGCCTGTCTTCAAACGATGGATCCCGACCACGCTGCTCCCGCAGCATCCCGGCGCTGCGCCAACCGCCGGGCGCGCCGCCAAGATCCCTCACCCAGGCGGCGCACAGCGTGCATGCCTGCCTCGGTGCCGATCGAGCAAAAAAAATGGGCTGGATGCTCCCCCGCCCACGCGACCCATGCCTGCAAACGCGACGCGCCCGCAAACACCCGGAAAACGCGCAGTATAGACGTGAACAAGACCACAGGCAACGCTGAGCGGGCGGCACGGCGCGTGCGTGCCAGAATCCGCCTACGCCCCGACTCGACCCACGACCACGGAGACTCCATGGGCTTTCTCGCCGGCAAGCGCCTTCTGATCACGGGCGTGCTTTCCAACCGATCCATCGCCTACGGCATCGCCCGCGCCTGCCGCGCGCAGGGGGCGGAACTTGCCTTCAGCTACGTGGGCGAGCGCTTCAAAGAGCGCATCACCGAGTTCGCCCGGGAGTTCGACAGCAGCCTGGTGTTCGACTGCGACGTCTCGGACGACACGCAGATCGCGAAGATGTTCGCCGACCTGGCCGTGCACTGGCCGCAGTTCGACGGCTTCGTGCATTCCATCGGCTTCGCCCCACGAGAGGCCATTGCGGGCGACTTCCTCGACGGACTCAGCCGCGAGGGCTTCCGCATCGCGCACGACATCTCGGCTTACAGCTTCCCGGCCATGGCCAAGGTAGCGCTGCCCATGCTCAAGCCGGGCAGCGCGTTGCTGACCCTCACCTACCTGGGCGCCGAGCGCGCCGTGCCGGCCTACAACACCATGGGCCTGGCCAAGGCCAGCCTGGAGGCCAGCGTGCGCTACCTGGCCGCCAGCCTGGGCCCGCGCGGCATGCGCGTCAACGGCATCAGCGCCGGGCCCATCAAGACGCTGGCTGCCAGCGGCATCAAGGGCTTCGGCAAGATGCTGGAGGTGGTGGGCGCCCAGTCGCCGCTGCGCCGCAACGTCACCATCGAAGACGTCGGTAACGCCGCGGCCTTCCTGCTGTCGGACCTCGCCGCGGGAATCACCGCCGAGATCACCTACGTCGACGGCGGCTTCGCCAAGGTCATGGGCCTGCCGCCCGAGGCCGCGGGCTGATCAGGCGCGCACGCAGTCCACGTAGTAGCGGCGCTCGCCGCCCGGGCCGTCCTCGGCCACCAGGCCGTGCACGTCGGTGGCGAAGCCCGGGAACGCGGCGTTGAACTGCCGCGTGAAGCGCAGGTAATCGACGATGCGCCGGTTGAAGCGCTCGCCGGGCACCAGCAGCGGAATGCCCGGCGGGTAGGGCGTCAGCAGCGCGGTGGTGACGCGGCCCTCGAGCGCGTCAATCGGCACGCGCTCGGTGCGGCGGCTGGCGATGTGGGCATAGGCCTCGGAGGGCGTCATCGCCGGCTGCAGGTCAGACAGGTAGACCTCGGTGGTCAGGCGCGCGATGTCGCCCTGCGCGTAGGCCTCATGCACGGCCTGGCAGAGGTCGCGCAGACCCATGCGCTCGTAGCGCGGGTGGGCGGCGCAGAACTCCGGCAGGATGCGCCACAGCGGCGCATTGCGGTCGTAGTCGTCCTTGAACTGCTGCAGCGCCGTCAGCAGCGTGTTCCAGCGGCCCTTGGTGATGCCGATGGTGAACATGATGAAGAACGAGTACAGGCCCGTCTTCTCGACCACCACGCCGTGCTCAGCAAGGAACTTGGTGACGATGGACGCCGGGATGCCGCCAGGCGAGAAGCGACCGTCGACGCCCAGGCCCGGCGTGATGACGGTGCACTTGATGGGGTCGAGGAGGTTGAAGCCTTCGGCCAGCCCGCCGAAGCCGTGCCAGGCCTCGTCGGCATGCAGCATCCAGTCGGCCGAGCGGCCGATGCCCTCCCCGGCCAGCTCGTCCGGCCCCCAGACCTGGAACCACCAGTCCTTGCCGAACTCGGCATCGACCTTGCGCATGGCGCGGCGGAAGTCAAGGCTCTCGGCGATGCTCTCCTCCACCAGCGCGTTGCCCCCGGGCGGCTCCATCATCGCCGCGGCCACGTCGCAGCTGGCGATGATGGCGTACTGCGGGCTGGTGCTGGTGTGCATCAGGTACGCCTCGTTGAATAGGTGGCGGTCGAGCTTGACCTCCTGCGAGTCCTGCACCAGCACCTGGCTGGCCTGGGACAGGCCGGCCAGCAGCTTGTGCGTGCTCTGCGTGACGTAGACCATGGCCTTGCGCGGCCGCGGCCGCTTCTTGCCCATGGCGTGGAAGCTGCCGTAGAAGGGGTGGAACGCCGCGTGCGGCAGCCAGGCCTCGTCGAAGTGCAGCGTGTCGACGTAGCCGTCGAGCCCGGTCTTGATGTCCTCGGTGTTGTAGAGCACGCCGTCGTAGGTGCTCTGCGTCAGCGCCAGGATCTTGGGCTGCAGCGTGGCCGGGTCGCGGCCCTGCAGCAGCGGGTGCGCGGCGATCTTGGCGCGGATGGCCTCGGGGCTGAACTCGCTCTTCGGGATCGGGCCGATGATCCCGTAGTGGTTGCGCGTGGGCGTCAGGAACACCGGCACCGCGCCGGTCATGATGATGCTGTGCAGGATGCTCTTGTGGCAGTTGCGGTCGACCACCACCACGTCGCCCGGCGCCACGCAGTGGTGCCACACCATCTTGTTGCTGGTGCTGGTGCCGTTGGTGACGAAGAAGCAGTGGTCGGCGTTGAAGATGCGGGCCGCGTTGCGCTCGGACGCAGCCACCGGGCCGGTGTGGTCGAGCAGC
>JBILSW010000021.1:0-13733 GCA_044371895.1 Rubrivivax sp. | reverse complement strand
TCGTGCGGGAAGTTGTGCGGCACGTAGGCGGTGAGCGAGACGCTGGCGAAGGGCACCGCCTTGTCGGTGCCGGCCACCTTGAACTGGCCGTCCTCGAAGACGATGTCGCTGTCGGAGGCCTCCATCAGGTGCGCGGCGATCTTCTTGCCCTTGGCGATGATCTTGTCCAGCGCCTTGACGATGGCCGTGCCGCCCACGGCCAGCGAGCGGCTGCCGTAGGTGCCCATGCCGAAGAGGATCTTGCCGGTGTCGCCGTGCTCGATCGACACGTCGTCCATCGGGATGCCGAGCTTGTCGGCCACCACCTGCGCGAAGGTCGTCTCGTGGCCCTGGCCGTGGCTGTGGCTGCCGGTGAACACCGTGACCTTGCCGGTGGGGTGCACGCGCACCTCGCCGGCCTCGAACAGCCCGGCGCGGGCGCCCAGAGCCCCCGCCACGCTGGACGGCGCGATGCCGCAGGCCTCGATGTAGGCGGAGTAGCCGATGCCGCGCTTGAGCCCCTTGGCGGCGCTGGCCGCCTTGCGCGCCGCGAAGCCGGCCACGTCGGCCAGCTCGATCGCGCGCGTCATCGTGGCGTTGTAGTCGCCGATGTCGTACGTGAGCCCGACAGGGGTGGCGTACGGGAAGGTGGTGATGAAGTTGCGGCGGCGGATCTCTGCCGGGTCGATGCCCATCTCGGTGGCCGCGGTCTCGACGATGCGCTCAAGCAGATAGGTGGCCTCGGGCCGGCCGGCGCCGCGGTAGGCGTCGACCGGCGCGGTGTTGGTGAACACCGCTTTGACCTCACACCAGATCTTGGGCGTCTTGTACTGGCCGGCCAGCAGCGTGGCGTGCAGGATGGTCGGAATGCAGCTCGCGAACGTGGACAGGTACGCGCCCATGTTGGCCGTGGTGTCGGCGCGCAGGGCGAGGAAGTGGCCGTCCTTGTCCAGCGCCAGCTCTGCCGTCGTCACGTGGTCGCGTCCGTGGGCGTCGGACAGGAAGGCCTCGCTGCGCTCGGCCGTCCACTTGATCGGGCGCCGCAGCTGCTTGCTCGCCCACACCAGCGCCGTCTCCTCGCCATAAAGGTAGATCTTGCTGCCGAAGCCACCGCCGACGTCGGGGGCGATCACGCGCATCTTGTGCTCGGGGATGCCCAGCACGAACGCGCACATGAGCAGCCGCTCAACGTGCGGATTCTGGTTGCTCACGTAGAGCGTGTACTCGTCGGCCGCGGAGTTGTAGCTGGCGTTGGCGCAGCGCGGCTCCATCGCGTTCGGGATGAGCCGGTTGTTGCGGAAGTGCAGCGTCGTGACGTGCGCGGCCTGCGCGAAGGCGGCGGCGGTGCCGTCCTTGTCGCCGATGCCCCAGTGGTAGCAGAGGTTGCCCGGCGCGTCGTCGTGCACGTTGGAGGCGATGGCGGTGGCCTTCGCGGTGTCGATCACGGGCGTGAGCACTTCATAGTCGACCTCGATGAGGTCGCGCGCGGCCTGGGCCTTTGCCAGCGTCTCGGCCACCACCAGGGCGACGCGGTCGCCGACGTAGCGCACCTTGCCGTCGGCCAGCACCGGGTGCTTGGGCTCCTTCATGGGTGTGCCGTCCAGGCTGTTGATCAGCCAGCCGCAGGGCAGGCCGCCCACGCCCTTGAAGGGCTCACCGGTGAAGATGGCCACCACCCCCGGCGCCTTGGCGGCGGCGGCGCTGTTGATGGCCTTGATGCGCGCGTGCGCGTGCGGGCTGCGCAGGAAGACCCCGTAGGTCTGCCCGGGCAGCGTGATGTCGTCGGT
This sequence comes from Rubrivivax sp., assembly GCA_044371895.1. Taxonomy (GTDB): domain Bacteria; phylum Pseudomonadota; class Gammaproteobacteria; order Burkholderiales; family Burkholderiaceae_C; genus Rubrivivax. Next base: position 11,967 of record JBILSW010000021.1, on the reverse strand, counting down.
GTACTGGCCGCGGCCGGTGAGGAAGCGCGTGTCCTCGCGGCGCTCGACCGACTGGCCGACAAAACCCTGGCGTGCGTTCATGGTGCGGTGCTCCTGGTCTCGTGGAAGGTGGTCAGGCCGTGGCCTTCATGTCGGCGGCGCCCTTCATGACGGCCTTGACGATGTTGTGGTAGCCGGTGCAACGGCAGATGTTGCCCTCGAGTGCCTCGCGCACCTGGGCCTCGTCGCGGCAGCCATGGTTGGCGGCGAGGTCCACCGCGCTCATCACCATGCCCGGCGTGCAGAAGCCGCACTGCAGGCCGTGGCAGGCCTTGAAGGCGGCCTGCATCGGGTGCAGCGTGCCGTCGGCGGCCTCCAGGCCTTCGATGGTGGTGACGCTGCGGCCGGCCGCCTGGTGCGCCAGCACGTTGCAGCTCTTCACGGCGCGACCGTCGACGTGGACGGTGCAGGCGCCGCACTGCCCGGTGTCGCAGCCGACGTGCGTGCCCGTCAGGCGCAGGTGCTCGCGGATGAACTCCACCAGCAGCGTCTGTGGCGGGACGTCCTGCGTGACCGACTGTCCGTTGACGGTGAGGTTGAGCGAGGTGCTCATGGGCTTCGTCTCCTGATGAGGTGTGGGTCTTCCCGACAGCACAGGCCCCAGGCGCCCTGCGCCCTGACCTCGGCCATCGTTGCACCCGATGCTCCGCATGCCGCGCGGTATCGTCACGTTGGCGAATACCCTAAGGGGGACATTCACGAGGGCGACACGCGGCCGAGTGTGCCACTCCGGAACACCCCCAGGCGCGACTGAACCGGAAACGACCACGCCGTGGCCACCGAGGAGGCGGCGCACGGCGTGCGGGCTGGGGGGCAGCGGCGCGGCGCCGCTCGCGTCAGCGGAAGCGCGACTGCGGCACCACGCGCAGGTCGCCGGGCAGCGAGCCGATGTAATCGGCCATCTGCTTGAGCTCGGCGCGGGTGAAGGGCTTGACCTGCGCCGACATGATGCCGTTGGCGCGGCCGACCGTGCGGTTGCCCTCGATGCCGTAGGCCCGAAGCGAGACGTACAGGTAGTCGGCGTGCTGGCCGGCGATCTTGGGGTAGGCGCCGTTGATGGGCTTGTTGAAGTTGGCGCCGTGGCAGGAGGCGCAGGCACCCTTGGTCAGCAGGGCCTGAACGGCGGCGCTGGGCTGGCGGGCGGGCGTGTCGGCCACGGGCTTGATCATGGACGCGCCGTGCTGCTCGTAGTAGGCGCCGAGGTCGGCCATCTCCTGCTCGGTGAGCATGCCGGCGACGCCGCGCATCGTGGGGTGCTTGCGCTCGCCCTTGGCGTAGGCCTGCAGCGAGGCGACGATGTACTGGGCGCTCTGGCCCGAGATCATGGGCACCCGGTGCACCTCGGGGAAGCTCGACTGGTAGCCCGCGATGCCATGGCAGCCGATGCATTGGGCGGCGCGCTGTTCGCCGCGCTTGACGTCCTGCGCGTGGGCGGCGGTGGCGACGAGGCCGGCCAGGGCCAGCAGGAGGGAGGCGACAAGCTTGGTCATCACGGGCGGATCTCAACTGCAGGAAACGTCTCGGCTTAGCCTCTGATTATAGGGGCCCCCTATACTGGACCGATGAGATTCCAAGGCTCCGAACGTTACGTCGCCACGCCCGACCTGATGCTGGCGGTGAACGCCGCATTGACGCTGAAGCGGCCCCTGCTCGTGAAGGGCGAACCCGGCACCGGCAAGACCATGCTGGCCGAGGAAGTGGCCCAGGCGCTGGGCATGCCACTGCTTCAGTGGCACGTGAAGAGCACCACCAAGGCGCAGCAGGGCCTGTACGAGTACGACGCCGTCAGCCGCCTGCGCGACAGCCAGCTGCCCGACGCCGACAGCGCGGCCAAGGTGCGCGACATCCGCAACTACATCGTGCAGGGCGTGCTCTGGCAGGCCTTCACGGCCGATCAGCCCGTGGCGCTGCTGATCGACGAGATCGACAAGGCCGACATCGAGTTTCCGAACGACCTGCTGCGCGAGCTCGACCGCATGGAGTTCTACGTCTACGAGACGCGCGAGCTCGTGCACGCCCGGCACCGGCCGCTGGTGTTCATCACCAGCAACAACGAGAAGGAGCTGCCGGACGCCTTCCTGCGCCGCTGCTTCTTCCATTACATCAAGTTCCCCGACGCCGAGACGATGCAGGCCATCGTCGACGTGCACTTCCCCGGCCTGAAGCGCGAGCTGCTGACCCGCGCGATGAAGACCTTCTTCGACGTACGTGGCCTGCCCGGCCTCAAGAAGAAGCCCAGCACCAGCGAGCTGCTCGACTGGCTGAAGCTGCTGGTGGCAGAGGACATCCCGCTGGAGGCGCTGCAGTCGTCCGACGACAAGGTGGCCATCCCGCCGCTGGTGGGCGCGCTGCTGAAGAACGAGCAGGACCTGACGCTGTTCGAGAAGCTCGTCTTCATGCAGAAGCACAACCGCTGAAGCCGCCTTCCGCCCCGGCCTTTCGCGCTGAGCCTGTCGAAGCGCCGCACGCCACCGGGGCTTCGACAAGCTCAGCCCGAACGGACTCCCCTTGAGCAGCTGGCCCCCGATCGTCACCTTGCACGGCCCGCATGCCACGCTGGTGCCGCTGGCGCGCGAGCACCACGACGCGCTGGTGCGCGCGGTGAAGGACGGCGAGCTGTGGCGGCTGTGGTACACGGCCGTGCCCTCGCCCGAGGGCATGGCCGCCGAGATCGAGCGCCGCCTCGCGCTGGCCGAGGCCGGCTCGACGCGGCCCTTCACCGTGCTCGACGCCGCCGGCACCGTGGTCGGCATGACCACCTACATGAACATCGACGCGAGGAACCGCCGCGTCGAGATAGGCAGCACCTGGACGGCCCGCAGCGCGCAACGCACGGCGCTGAACACCCAGTGCAAGCGGCTGCTGCTGGGCCACGCCTTCGAGGCCCTGGCCTGCATCGCGGTGGAGTTCCGCACGCACCGCCTGAACGTGCAGAGCCGGCGCGCCATCGAGCGGCTGGGCGCGCAGCTCGACGGCATCCTGCGCGCCCACCAGGTCGGGCCCGACGGCACGCTGCGCGACACCGCGGTCTACAGCATCACTGCGGCCGATTGGCCCACGGTGCGCAACCACATCGAGTGGCAGCTCGCCAAGCCGCGCAACTGACGCCGGCCACCCTCAGCAAGGATCTCCATGGCCACCAAGAGCAGCAAGCCCCGGCCGATCACGGCCCACGACCTCTGGCAGTTCGAGCGCCTGGGCGCACCCAGTCTCAGCCCCGACGGCGCGCAGGCAGTGGCCTCGCTGACGCGCTACTCCATGGACGAGAACAAGGGCTCGACGCAACTGTGGCTGCTGTCCACCCTGGGCGGCGAGCCGCGCGCGCTGACGGCCTGCGGCGACAAGGACGGCACTCCCCGCTGGAGCCCCCGCGGCGACCTGATCGCCTTTACCGCGCAGCGCGAGCAGCAGGGCGCCAAAGACAAGACGCCGCAGCTGTACCTGATCGCGCCCGACGGCGGCGAGGCGCGCCGCGCCGCCACCGTGGCCACCGGCGTGGAGGGCTTCCGCTGGATGCCCGACGGCCGGCGGCTGGTGTTGCTCAGCTGGGTGTGGCCCGAACTGAAGGGCGCGAAGGCGCAGGCCGAGCGCCACAAGACCTTCTCCGAGCGCAAGGAGACCGGCTACGCCACCAGCGAGGCGCAGTACCGCCACTGGGACCGCAACCTGCCCATGGGCCGCGTGGTGCACCTGCACCTGCTCACGCCGGGCGCCGACGGCCGGCCAGGCACGGTGCGCGACCTGTTCGAAGGCACACCCTACGAGCTGCCGCGCGCCGACCCGGGCGTCGACCACTTCGACATCGCGCCCGACGGCCGCAGTTTGGTGTTCTGCTTCGATCCCGCCCCCGAGAAGCGCCTTGACGGCCGCTCGGCGCTGGTCGAGCTGGATCTGAAGACCGGCCGCTTCACGACGCTGGCGCAGGACTCCGACTGGGACTTCGCCGCGCCGCGCTACAGCCCCGACGGCCGCCGCATCGCCTTCACTGCGCAGCACGTGGGCCTCAAGCACACCATGCCCGAGCAGCTGGCGGTGCTGGAGCGGGGCACCAAGCCGGGCTGGGAGGTCGTCAGCGCCGAGTGGGACCACGCCGTGCAGGCCCCGCTGGCCTGGCAGTCCGACGGCGGCGCCGTGCTGCTCCCGGCCGAGCAGAAGGGCCGCCGCCACCTGTGGCGCTTCGACCTGGCCGAGCGGCGCGCCGAGGTGGTCGTCGCCGGCGGCTGGGTGAGCGCCTACGACCAGGCCGTCGGCGCGCTGGTGACGCTGGCCGACAGCGCGCTGCACCCGGCGCGGCTGCACGTGCACGCGCCGGGCGCGGCGCCGCGCCGCCTCGAGCACTTCAACGACGCGCTGCTGGCGCGGCTCGCCCTCGGCCGCGTCGAGGAGGCCTGGGTGAAGGGCGCTATGGGCGAGCCGGTGCAGGTGTGGCTCACCTTCCCGCCCGGCTTCGACGCGAAGAAGAAGCACCCGGTGATGCACAACATCCACGGCGGCCCGCACACCGGCCCCGGGGACAACTGGCACTACCGCTGGAACACGCAGGTGTTCGCGGCGCAGGGCTACGTGGTGGCCAGCGTCAACTACCACGGCAGCTCGGGCTTCGGCCACGCCTTCCTCGACAGCATCACGCATCGCTGGGGCGAGCTGGAGCTGCAGGACATCGAGGCCGCCACCGACTGGCTGCTGAAGAAGCCCTGGGTCGACCGCCGGCGCGTGTTCGCCGCCGGCGGCAGCTACGGCGGCTTCATGGTGGCCTGGATGAACGGCCACGTGAAACCCGGCCGCTACCAGGCCTACGTGTGCCACGCCGGCTGTTTCGACTGGGTGGGCATGTTCGCCGACGACGCCTACACCTGGCACGCCAAGGAGCTGGGCGCCTGGTACTGGGACGACATGGCCCGTGTGCACGCCCAGAGCCCGCACGCCTTCGCGAAGCACTTCGCCACGCCCACGCTGGTGATCCACGGCGCGCTGGACTACCGCGTGCCCGACGCGCAGGGCCTGGCCTACTACCACACGCTGAAGGCGCTGAAGGTCGACGCGCGGCTGCTGTGGTTCCCCGACGAGAACCATTGGATCCTGAAGCCGCGCAACAGCCGGCTGTGGCACGAGGAGTTCTTCGGCTGGCTGGCAGCGCACGACCCCGGGCACGCCGCCGGGCGCCCGCGCAAGTCGCGCGCGCGCTGAGCGCGGTCAACGCAGCGGCGTCGCCGCTGCGGCAGCGCCGGCGCCCTGCCCCACAATCAGCCACCCCGCAGGGCTCACCATGCTGATCGACTTCTTCCAGACGCTGCGCGCCGCCCGGCTGAAGGTGTCGGTGACCGAGTACCTGGCGCTGCTCGAGGCGCTGCAGGCCGGCGTCATCGGGCCCTCGGTAGACGACTTCTACGTGCTGGCGCGCACCGTGCTCGTCAAGGACGAGACGCAGTTCGACAAGTTCGACCGCGCCTTCTCGGCGTACTTCAAGGGCGTGGAGCTGCTCACCGACTTCACGCAGGACGTGCCGCTGGAGTGGCTGCGCAAGACGCTGGAGCTGGAGCTCACGCCCGAGCAAAAGGCCGCCATCGAGAAGATGGGCTGGGACGAGTTGATGCAGACGCTGAAGAAGCGCTTCGAGGAGCAGAAGGAGCGCCACGAGGGCGGCAACCGCATGATCGGCACCGGCGGCACCAGCCCCTTCGGCGCCCACGGCTACAACCCGCAGGGCGTGCGCATCGGCCAGGGCGGCGGGCGCAACAAGAGCGCCGTCAAGGTGTGGGACCAGCGGGCGTACCGCGACTACGACGACACCAAGGAGCTCGGCACCCGCAACATCAAGGTGGCGCTGCGGCGACTGCGGCGCTTCGCGCGCGAGGGCGCCGAGATGGAGCTCGACCTCGACGGGACCATCCGCGGCACCGCGGCCAACGCCGGGTGGCTTGACATACGCATGCAGCCCGAGCGCCACAACAAGGTGAAGGTGCTGCTGCTGATGGACGTCGGCGGCACCATGGACGAGCACGTGCACCGCGTGGAGGAGCTGTTCAGCGCCGCCAAGAGCGAATTCAAGCATCTGGAGTTCTTCTACTTCCACAACTGCGTCTACGACTTCGTCTGGAAGAACAACCGTCGCCGCTTCAGCGAGAAGACCGCCACCTTGGACTTGCTGCGCACCTACAACCGCGACTGGAAGCTGGTGTTCGTGGGCGACGCGACGATGAGCCCCTACGAGATCCTGCAGCCCGGCGGCAGCGTCGAATACAACAACGAGGAGCCGGGCGCCGAGTGGCTGCAGCGGCTGACGCACGCCTTCCCGCACCACGCCTGGATCAACCCCGAGCCGCAGGGCGTGTGGGGCTACCGACAGAGCATCGCCATCGTGCAGCAGCTCGTGGGCCAGCGCATGTTCCCGCTCACGCTGGCCGGGCTGGAGGGCGCCATGCGCTTGCTGAGCAAATGACGCGCCCAGCCTGGCCGTGGCGCGGCGGGCCGCGCCTGCGCCGGTGCCTGGCGGCCGCGGGGGCCGCCCTGGCAGCGGCGCTGGCCTCGGGTTGCGCCAGCACGCCGCCGCCTTCTCTGCCGCCTGCTCCAGCGCCTTCTTCGCCACCGTCTTCGTCGCCGCAGCCGGCCGCCGTGGGCGGCAGCTTCTCTCTGCTGAGCGAGCAGGAGTTCGAGCAGCAGTCGCCCACGCTGGGCGTGCGCCTGGAAGTCGTCGCCCCGGCGGCGCTCAAGGCGCTGCTCGAGCGCCACCTCGACGTCATGCGCCTGGGCGCGCTGGCCGGCGACGATGTCGACGACAGCGAGTGGGCGCGCCTGGTGGATGCCAGCCCGTCGCAGGTGCGCGACCTGCTGCAGACCGAGGGCTACTTCGCGCCGGTGGTTCGCATCGAGCGCACGCCGGGCCGTGCCAGCGGCCAGCCCGACCTGGTGCGCCTGAGAGTCGAGCCCGGTCCGCAGGTGCGCGTCTCGCGCGTCACCATCGAGGTCGAGGGCCCGCTGGAGCGCGCCGCCAGCGCGGGCGACCCGTACGCGCAGGAAGTGCTGGAGTCCCTGCGCAAGACCTGGGAACTGCCGGCCGGCAGCGGCTTCCGCAACGGCGCCTGGGCCGATGCCAAGGCGGCGGCCCTGTCGCGCCTGCGTGGCGCCGGCTTCGCGTCGGCGATGTGGGCGGGCACAGGCGCGTTGGTGAACCTTGGGCGCAACGAGGTGCGCCTGTTCCTGGTGGCCGACAGCGGGCCGCTGTACCGGCTGGGCACGCTGCAGGTGGAGGGCCTCGTGATCCAGGACGCCGAGACCGTGCGCAACCTGGCCTACACGCGCCGCGGCGTGCCCGTGACCGAGACCCTTTTGCTGGACTTCCAGGAGCGGCTGCGCAAGTCGGGCCTGTTCGACACGGTCGCCGTCACGCTGGACGCCGACCCGGCGCAAGCCGACGCCGCCAGCGTGCTGGTCCGCGTGAGCGAGACGCCGCTGCAGAGCTACACCTTCGGCGTCGGCGTCAGCGCCAACACCGGCCCCCGCTTCTCGGTGGAGCAGCAACTGCGGCGGCCCTTGGGTCTGGCACTGTCGGGCACGACGCGCATCGAGGTTGGCCAGAAGCGCCAGGCCTGGAACGTCGAGTTCAGCACGCGGCCCAACGAGCGGCTTTACCGCAACCTGCTGGGCGCGGCAGGCGAGCGGTTGAGCTCCGACAACGACGTCGTGCTGTCGCAACGGCTGCGCCTCGGGCGCACGCAGGACACGCAGCGCGTCGAGCGGCTGGGCTTCGTGGAGTGGGAGCGCTCCAGCCGCCGCACCAACGCCGGCGAGCGCACCGAAGCGGTGGCCGTGTCGATGAACTTCCACGGCGGCTGGCGAGACCTTGACAGCATCGTGCTGCCCACCCGCGGCGAGACGCTGTCCACGCAGTTCGGCATCGGCCGCAGCGACGGCACCGACGCCAAGGTCGGCACGTTCAGCCGCGCCTACGGCCGCGTCACGGTCTACCGGCCTCTGGGCCGCACGCTTTACGCGCAGGCCCGGCTGGAGCTGGGACGCGTGTTCCTGGAGCCTGGCATGGTGGTGCCGGAGTCGCTGCGCTGGCGCGCCGGCGGCGACGAGTCCGTGCGCGGCTACGGCTTCCGATCGCTGGGCCCGGTCGTCGACGGTGCGGTGGGCAGCGGCGAGACCTTGTTCACCACCAGCGTAGAGATCGCACGCCCGTTTCTGGCCAGCATGCCCGCGCTGTGGGGGGCGGTTTTCGTCGACGGCGGCAATGCCGCCACCAGCTTTGCGGACCTGGCCCCCGTGTGGGGCTACGGCTTCGGGGTGCGCTGGCGCAGCCCGGTGGGCCCGCTGCGCGTGGATCTCGCCTGGCCCGAGCGCAGCACCAGGCCGCGGCTGCACTTCAGCGTCGGCATCGCGTTCTAGGGTGGCACCATGAGCGATGCGCCGCATCACCTGCCACCCCGCCCGCCGGCCGCGCTGCACGCCAGCGGCGCGGCGCGGCCTTGGCGCACGCTGGCGTCGTTTGGCGCGCCACTGGCCTGGGTGCTGGCGCTGACGCTGCTGGTGCTGGGCGGCTTGGCAGCCACGCTGCACCTGCTGCTGCAACGCGAGGCCGGCACCCGTTGGCTGCTGCAGCAGGTGCCTGGGCTTAGCGTGCAGGGCTGGCAGGGTGCGCTCGTCGGTGACCGCTGGCGCGCCGAGCGGCTGCGCTTCGAATGGGACGGCGGCCGCGCTGCCGTCGAGCTGCGCCAGCTCGATGCCGGCCCGCTGCACTGGCGCTGGCGGCCGGGCCCGGACGCCTGGCTCGGCCTGGCGATCGACGAGTTGCAGGCCGCCGAGATAGTCGTCGACACCGGGCCGCCGACGCCGGGTGCCGTCCCCATGCCCGAGCACATCTCGCCCCCCATGGCGCTGGAGCTGGCGCGCGCGCGCGTCGGCACGCTGCGGGTCGACGAACTCCCGGCGGCACGCGACCTCGTGCTCGAGGGCCTGGTGATCGACCCGCGCCCGGGGGGCGCCCACCGCGTGGCCCGCCTGGTGGGCACCGTGGCCGGCGTGGCGGCGGAGCTCAGTGGTCGCGTCGGGACGACGGCGCCTCTGCCGCTGGACCTGCGCGCCCGTGCAACCCCGACGGCGGGCAGCACGCTGCCGCCGTGGACCGCCACCGCCACGCTCACCGGCAACGCGCTGACCAGCTCGCTGCAGTCCAGGCTGCAAGGGCCGGCCGGCCCGGGGCGTGCCGCGCAGACGGCAGAGCTGACGGCCGCCCTGCGGCTGCTGGAGCCCTGGCCGCTGGAACGCATGGCCCTGCGCACGCGCGATCTCGACCTGTCGGCCCTCCACGCCGCGGCGCCGCGCACGCGGCTGGCGGGCGAGGCCCAGCTGCGGCTGGCGGGCCACGACGCGCCGGCCTCAGCCCGCCTGGCCTTCACCAACGCGCTGCCCGGCTCCTGGGCGCAGCGCCGCCTGCCCATCGCCAAGCTCACGGCCGACCTGAGCGGCACGCCCGCACGGGCCGACCGCCTGCAGCTCGTGCGCGCCGAGGCGGTGCTGGCCGACGGCATGCGCAGCGCCGGCCGTTTGCAGCTGCAGGCCCTCTGGGAGGGCAACGTGCTCGAGCTGCAGGGCCAGCTCGACGAAGTCGCCCCGGGCCGGCTCGACCCCCGCGCACCGCCCATGATGCTGTCGGGCCCGTTGCAGCTGCGGCTGGCCGGCGTTCGCTCGCCCGACCCCGCGGCCGCCGCCCCCACCGGCACCCTGTCGCTGGGCTGGCAGTTCGACCTCACGGGCCAGCTCGACGGCATGCCGCGGCCGGTGCGCCTGAGCTCGCGCGGCAAGGCCGACGACCGCCAGCTCGACATCGAGCGAGTGCGCGCCGTCGCCGGTGGCGCGCAGGCCGACGCGCAGTTGCGCCTGGCGCGCAGTGGCCCTGGCGCCCGCGCCGACTGGACACTCGCCACCACCGGCAGCGTCGTCGACCTCGACCCCACGGTCTGGTGGCCCGGCGACGCCGACGCCGCCTGGCGCCGCGGCCCGAACCGCCTGTCGGGCGGCTGGCAGTTCGACGGCCGGCTGCCCGCCGACGCCGCCAGCCTGGCGCCGCTGGAATTGCTGCAGCGGCTGGCCGGCAACGGCCGCGTGCGGCTGCAGGACTCGCAACTGGCCGGCGTGCTGGTGGCGGCCGACGTGACGCTGGGCTACACCGCGGCCGCCGCGCCCACCACGGCGCTGCTGCGCGCCGAGCTGCGCGCTGGCGGCAACCAGCTGCGCGCCGAGGGCCGGCTCGACCCGGCAGGCGACGGCCGCAACGACCGATGGAACGCCGAGCTGCGCGCCGACTCGCTTCAGGCGCTGGCGCCGTTGTTCGCGCTGGTGCCCGATTTCCAGCCCTGGGCACCACGCCGCGGCGCCGTCACCCTGGCCCTGAGCGCCGAGGGCCGCTGGCCGGTGCTGCGCACCGCCGGCACGGCGCGGCTGTCGCAGCTGCAGGCGGGGCCGCTCACCGTGGCGCAGGGCCGCGCGCAGTGGCGCTTCGAGACCCAGGGCGAGCGCTCGCTCGAGGCCCAGGCCGAGGTCGGCGGGCTGGAGTGGCGGAGCGACAGCGGCTTTCGCCGTGCCGACCACCTGCGCGTCAACGTCGGCGGCACGCTGGCCGAGCACCGCATCGACATCGGCGGCGCCGCGCCGCTGCTGCCCCCCCCGGTGGTGCTGGAGCTTCTGGGCTCCGGCCGCGAGACCGGCACGCGCGCGCAACTCGTGGCCCGCGGCAGCTGGCGCGAGCGCCCCGACGGCGGCGGCCGCTGGCAGGCCCGCGTCGAGCGCGTGGCCCTGGGGGCCTGGGAAGGCAGCAACACCGACACCCCGCCCGCCGTGACCTGGGCGCAGGCCAGTGGCCTCGACGCGACGCTGGACTTCGGCCCCGACTATGGCCTGCAGGCCGTGCGCGCCGATGCCGGCCGACTGCAGCTCGGCGACGTGATGGCGCTGCGCTGGGATGCCTTCGAGCTGAGGCTGGGCGAGGCCCGCACCGACTTGCGCCTGCGTGCCGACATCGAGCCCTTCCGGCTGGCGCCCTTGCTGCGCCGGGTGCAGCCAGGCATCGGCTGGGACGGCAACCTGCGCCTGGCCGCCACGCTCGACGTGCGCGCCGGCGAGCGGTTCGATGCCGACCTCGTCCTTGAGCGCCGCGACGGCGACCTGCACATCGACAGCAGCTCGGGCCTGCTGCTCCTAGGCCTGACCGACGTGCGCCTGGGCCTGACCGCGCGCGACGGACGCTGGACGCTGGCGCCGCTGTTCCGCGGCCGCAGCCTCGGCGAGATCTCCGGCAGCATCGTTGCGCAGACCACGCCACAGAGCCGCCGCCCGCCCGACACGGCACCGCTGGCGGGCGCGCTGCAGGCGCGGGTGGCCGACATCGACATCTGGAGCCCCTGGGTGCCAGCGGGCTGGCGGCTGGGCGGCGAGCTGGATCTGCGGGCGGCGCTGTCGGGCACGCTGGGCCGGCCGCAGCTGACCGGCGCCCTGAGCGGCCGCCGCATCGCCGTGCGCAACCTGCTGCAGGGCGTGAACCTCAGCGAGGGCACGTTGGCCGTGCTGCTGGACGGCGACCGCGCGCGCATCGAGCAGCTCAGCATGAAGGGCGGCGACGGCACGCTCAGCGTCACGGGCTATGCCGAGCTCAGCCGCCAGCCGCGGGCGCGGCTGGCGGTGGAAGCACGGCGGTTCCGGGTCATCGGTCGCGTCGACCGCAATGCCGTGGCCAGCGGCAGCGCCGTGCTGCAGCTGACCCCCGAACGGGGCCAGCTCGACGGCCGCTTCACAGTGGACGAGGGCCTGTTCGACGCCAGCCAGCGCGACGCGCCGTCGCTGGACGACGACGTCACTGTGCAGCGCCCGGGCCAGGAAGAGGTGGCCTCCAGCCAGGAGGCCGAGGCGCGGCGCAACTTCGTACTCAACCTC
>JBILSW010000344.1:0-4098 GCA_044371895.1 Rubrivivax sp. | reverse complement strand
GCGTCGACCCGCGTGGCCCTCTCGGAGTTCGGCATCGGATGGCGCTCGAACTTCGCCTTCACGAAGCTCAAGACCTCGGCCACCTGCCGGCGGATCACCGGCCACTCCTACGCCGGCTGCCTGCCCGACTGGATCCGCGTGACGACGCGGCAGAACACCCGGCACACCTTCCTCCTGTCGAGCGCACCCTTGTACTTCCTCGACGGGCAATCGAGCAGCAGCGCGTTCGGCTACATCGATGCATTCACGGCCGGCGTCTGGAAGGTGCGCCTGCGCGGCGAGGTGCTGCACTACGCCAGCGCCACGAAGGCGCTCACCGCCATCGACGAGGGCGACCGTCGCGCCCTGAGCTTCGAGTACACGCCGGGCTTCGCCGGACCGCTGCTCAGCCGCGTCGTGTCGCGCACGGGCCGCAGCATCAGCTTCGGGTTCACGAACGGCCTGGTGTCCAGCGCGGCTGACCCGGCCGGGCGCGTGTGGCGCTACGACTACACCCCGCAGTTGACGCTGCGCACCGTGACGCCGCCCGGGGGCGTGGGCGTGGTGACGTACCACTACGAATCGCCGGTCGACAACCGACTGGTCACCGGGTATTCCATCGACGGCGTTCGCCAGACCCGCTACGAGTACGACAGCACGCGGCGCGTGGTCCGCAGCGGCACGGCCGACGAAGAAGCCTTCGAGCGGCTGTCGTACGCGGCCGACCGGACCGAGGTCACCGACGAGCGGGGGCAGGTCAGGCGGTATCTGTTCGCGCAGGCGGGCGCGTACCGACGGCTGGTTGGCGTCGATCGGCTGGCCACGAGCACCTGCCCGCTGAGTGCGCGCACCCAGCGCTAAGACGGCAACGGCTTCATCGCGTCGGCCACCGACTTCCGCGGCGTCGAGACCCGGTTCGAGACCGAGCGCGACGGCAAGGTGCGGCGCGAGGTGCGGGCCGCCGGCCGGCCCGAGCAGATCACCACCGACCACACCTGGGATTCGCTGAACAACCTGACGAGCACGACGCTCAGCAACGCGGCGGGCAGCCCGTTCCTGCGCGTGGAATACGCCTACGGCGGCGGCCCGACGCCGCACTGGAAGGCGAGCGAGCGCACGACCGACCTGCGCAGCAATCAATCCCGGACCACGACCTGGAGCTACACCTTCCACCCCAGCGGGGTGCTGGCCACGACGACGCAAAGCCGGGTCGGGCCAGCGGGCCCCGAACTTCTGGCCCGCAGCAGCTACGACAGCCTGGGCAACCTGGTGGCCGTCACCAACGCCCTTGGGCACGCCGTGCGTTTCGAAGGGCATGACGCGCTCGGGCGTCCCGCCCGGCGGGTGTGGCCCAACGGCGCCGTGGACAGCTACACCCATGACGCCAGGGGCAGGCTGACGGCGCTCGCCACCGCCGACGGCACCCAGGCCTTTGCGTACACGGCCGGCGGCCAGCTGGCGATGGCCACGCACCCGGGCGGGTGGTCGCGGCGCTTCCAGTACACGCTCGGCGGGCGGCTGATGCGCGTGTCCAAGGACGGCGAGGGCGAGTTCACGCAGGCCTGGAATCCGTCCAGCGGCCTGCTGCAGCACACGCAGAGCCGCCTGCAGTTCAGCGGCAGCGGCAGCATCGTCGGCAGCGCGGCCGCGCCGTTTGCCGGCAGCACGCTGTTCGACAGCCTGGGCCGGCCCTTGGAGAGCCGCAGCGCCAATGGCCATGCGCACGTGCGCCGCTTCGACGCCGACGGCAACCCGCTGCAGAGCAACTCGCCGGCCGGCCGCGTGGCCCGGGCGGACTACGACGCTCTGGGCCGAACGGTGCAGACCACGGCCCCGAGCGGCGCCGTGACGCGGACGACGTATCACGAGACAGGCGCCGTCGACAGCGTCACCGACCCGCGCGGGCTGGTGACGCGCTACAAGCGCAACGCCTTCGGCGACGCCGTCTCTCGCAGCAGCCCCGACACCGGGACCACGCAGTACACCTACGACTGGGCCGGCCGCCTGCAGAGCGAGCAGTCGGCCACCGGCCTGGTCGTGAGCTACGGCTGGGACAGCCTCGACCGCATGGTGTGGCGCAGTTCGTCCACGGGCGAGGTCGAACGCTTCTTCTACGACGAGTCGCCCAACGGGGTGGGCCGGCTGACGCGCGTGGCCGATGCCAGCGGCCAGACCAGCTTCGAGTACGACGCCCAGGGGCGGACGACGCGGCAGGTGGTCAGCTTCGCGGCCGGCCCGACCTGGGAGATGCGCTGGCAGTACGACGCGGCGGGCCGGCTGAGCCGCATGGTGTACCCCGACGGCACGGCACTGGACTTTGCGCACGACGCCGACGGGCGCGTGGCCCGGGTGGGCAGTTCCGTGGCCGGCTGGCCGACGCTGGCCGACCAGTTCCGCTACCAGCCGCTGCAGGCCCGGCCGGCGGCCTGGCGCATCCGCGGCGAGCGCGTGCGCATCGTGGGCAGCGACCGCGACGCCCGCACCGAGGCCCTGGACGCCGCGGGGCTGCAGAGCCAGCGCCTCGGCTACTCCGTCGACGACGAGATCACGGGCATCGCCGACGCACTGGGCGGGGCGGCCGGCAGCAGCAGCTTCGAGTACGGCGCCGACGGCGCGCTGCGCCGCGCCAGCCGCGTGGGCGACGAGCAGGGCTTCGAGGTGGACGGGGTGCTCAACCGCACGCAGCACTCGCGGCGCGGCAGCACGATGATCCACGAGCTCGACACCGGCTCGAACCGACTGCTGCGGGTGTCGGGTGCGATGCTGCGCGGCTACGGCTACGACGCAGCCGGCAACCGCACCAGCGAGAGCGGCTCCGGCATGGCCGACCGGGGCTTCGAGTACGACGGCTTCAACCGCCTGCGCCGGGTGCGGCTGCTGGGCAGCGGGCAGGTGGTGGGCGAGTACGCCTACAACGCCTTCAACCAGCGGGCGACGAAGTCGACCTCATCAGGGTTGACGCGTTTCGCGCACGGGCCTGACGGAAAGCTGCTGTTCGAGGCAGGCGCGTCGGTCACCGCATACGTGTGGGTGGGCGAGGAGTTGCTGGGCATCGTGCGGGGCGGGCAGTTCTACGCCAGCGTCAACGATCACCTGGGACGGCCGGAGACCCTGAGCAACGCCGCGGGCACGGTGGTGTGGAAGGCGAGGAACTTCGCCTTCGACCGCACGGTGGACGTCGATGCCATCGGCGGGCTGCAGATCGGATTCCCGGGGCAATATCTCGATGCCGAGACGGGGCTGTACTACAACTGGCATCGGTACTACGATGCGGGGGTGGGGAGGTACATCCAGTCCGATCCCATCGGGCTCGCGGGGGGGATCAACACATATGCGTATGTGGGCGGGAATCCGATTTCGTATGTTGATCCCGCGGGGCTGGCGTTCATCAATCCGGTGACTATTGGAATTGGTATCGGCGCAGTTTCGGGCGCCGTGCAGACCGCGAATGCCCTTGGTGGCTGGTCGCGGAGCAACTGGGGAAAGATCGGATTGGCTGCAATCGCCGGAGGAGTGGCTGGCGGGTTTGGAGCGAAGATTCCCTTCACAGCGGGGCTTGGCGCGGCAACTCTTGGCGGCGCTGCGGGCGGTGCTGGGGGCAACATCGCCAGCAGTGTTTTGACTTGTCAACGGGTCGAAGGTCGTCAGGTATTCGCGCAAGCTGTTATAGGCGCCGTCTCCGGCGGCGCTGGATTCGGTGCAACAGCGCTGGCGATGCCTGCGGCTTCAGCGCCCATGACGGGCGTGATTGCCGGCGGTGCTAGTCAGATATGGGCAAACCTTGGCGTCCCTGCATCATTCGGTGGCTATATTCCCGGAAAATGATGAAGGTCTGTACAACATGAGTTGGTTGGACGCCCTCGCAGTTTGCGGTGCCGGGTTACTAGTCGGTACAGGTTGGGTGGTGGTAGACCATGTTCGGGACCTGATGCAGGAACCCGGCTCGGGGGAGCACCGCAATCGGTTGGTCCTGTGGCTGGCCTGGATCAGCATCACCGCGGTCTCGCTCGGCGCGCTCTTCGGCGTTCTTTATCGCGCCGCGAGATGGACCGATTCGCAGGCACTAGCAACAGCGGGTCTGTTGGTAGTATGTGGAGTCCTAAGCGCAATCGTGACGCG
>JBILSW010000343.1:0-4107 GCA_044371895.1 Rubrivivax sp. | reverse complement strand
GCGTGACCGCATCGTCTGCGACCTGCACGACGGCGCCGACAGGGCCGATCGGCCATGAGCGCCGTCGAGCAACTCTATCGCCGGCAGCTCGCCAAACGCGGCTACCGCGAAGACGATGCGCAGCTGCATGCCTTGGCGGCGCTGTCGCGCTGCGAGCGCGAGTGGACCGACTACAAGGCGCGCCGCGGCAACGCGCTGGCGAAGTTCATCGTGCGGCCGCCCATCCCTCGCGGCGTCTACATGTGGGGCGGCGTCGGACGCGGCAAGAGCTTCCTGATGGACTGCTTCTTCCAGGCCGTGCCGCTGACGCGCAAGACGCGGCTGCACTTCCACGAGTTCATGCGAGAGGTGCACCGCGAGTTGCTGGATCTCAAGGGCATGGCCGACCCGCTCGACGAGCTCGGCCGCCGCATCGCACGCCGTTTCCGGCTCATCTGCTTCGACGAGTTCCACGTCGCCGACGTGACCGACGCGATGATCCTGCACCGCCTGCTCGACGCGCTGTTCGCCAACCGCGTGAGCATCGTTGCCACCAGCAACTTCCACCCCGATGACCTGTATCCCAACGGCCTGCACCGGGATCGCATCCTGCCGGCCATCGAGTTGCTGAAGGCGAAGCTGGAGGTCATCAATGTCGACGCCGGCCACGACTACCGCCGGCGCACGCTTCAGGCGCTGCCCCTGCTGCACATGCCGCTGGGCCCCGATGCCGACTCCGCGCTGGAAGCGTCCTTCGAGGCCCTGCGCGAAGCGCAGGACGAGCCGCCCTTGCTGAACATCGAGCATCGCGAGATCCGGGCCGTCCGCCGCGCCGGCGGCGTGGTGTGGTTCGACTTCCGCACGCTGTGCGGAGGGCCGCGCTCGCAGAACGATTTTCTCGAGCTGGCCAGCCGCTTCCACACCGTGCTGCTGTCCAACGTGCCGCAGATGCCGCCGCGGCTGGCCAGCGAGGCGCGCCGCTTCACCTGGCTGGTCGACGTCCTGTACGACCGCCGCGTCAAGCTGATCCTGTCCATGGCCGTGCCGCCCGAGCAGCTCTACACCGAGGGCCCGCTGGCGCATGAGTTCCCGCGCACCGTCTCGCGCCTGGCCGAGATGCAGTCGGCCGAGTACCTGGCCGAGGAGCGGCGCAGCGTGGACACCTCCCTGACCTGAGCGCGCGCACATGGGGTTGCCGCTGCTTCACCTTGTGCTGGGCCTGGCCCTGGCGGCGCCCGCCCTGGCCAGCCCTGAACAGCCCGAGGCGCGGGAACGCCAGCGCCTCGCGGCTGAGCGAACGGCCGCGGAGCGGCGCTTTGCCGAGGCCGAGCGTGCCTGCGCCGCGCGATTCGGCGTCAGCGCCTGTGTCGAGCGGGCGCAGGCGGAGCGCCGTGCTGCGCTGGCCCCGCTGCGGGAGGCCGAATTGCGGCTGGACGAAGCCGGGCGGCAGATCCGCGCCGACGAACGCCGTGCTGCTGTGGCGCGCAAGCAGCAGGCGCTGGAGCAGCGGCCGCGGGCGGCGAGCGAGCCTGCCGCTGCCGCCACGCCAGCAGCGCCGGCCGCCTCGCGGCCGGCGCCTCGGGGCAGGGCGGCGGTCTCTTCGCCGCTGCCGTCGCACGGCGATGAAGCCCCTGCCGCCGCCCGACGTGCGGAGAACCTGCGACAGGCGCAGCGCCGTGCCGAAGCCGCGGAGGCCCGAATCCGCGAGCGTCGCGCCCGCCAGACCGAGCAACTGCAGAGGCAGGGCCGTAAACCCGACACCCTGCCGCGGCCGGGGGAGGCCGCCTCGCAGGCCGCGCGCTGACGAGTGGCCTATTCGAGGGGATCGAAGCGCGCCAGCGCGACCGAGAGGTTGTCGCCGCCGCCGCGGGCGCGTTGTCGCGCCTTGCCGATCAGCATCTCGCTGGCCTCGCGCGGGGGCAGCGCGTGCAGGATGGCACCAATCTCCTTCGGCGTGAAGTAGTGCCACAGGCCGTCGGAGCAGGCCAGCATGCTGTCACCGAACTCCAGCGCGCCCACGACCCACAGGGTGATCGGGGGATCGGCGTGTGTGCCCAGGCAGCCCGTGAGCAGGTTGCTCTGCGGGTGCGAGTTGGCCGACTCCTCGCTGATCTTGCCCTCGTCGATGAGGCGCTGCACGAAGCTGTGGTCGATCGTGCGGCGCATCATCTCGGCGCCGCGGAAGTGGTACACGCGCGAGTCGCCGGCATGGATGACGTGGGCCTGCAGGTCGGGGCCCACGTGGAAGGCGGCGATGGTGCTGTGCGGCTCTTCCTCGGAGGTGATGGCCGTGAGCTTGATCATCAGGTGCGACTCGGTCACTACCTGCTTGAGCATGTCGGAGGGATCGTCCTCAAGCGGCGCGAACCGCTCGTAGATCTGGCGCGCCGTCAGCAGCACCTGGTCGGCGGCCTTGCGGCCACCGCTCTTGCCGCCCATGCCGTCGGCCACCAGCGCCAGCGCCGAGCCCTTCGTACGCGGGTGGGGAATGACCTCGACCTGGTCCTGCTGGTAGGCGCGGTCGCCGCGGTGCAGGCCGGTGGCGGCGCTGATGCGGAACGGAACGGTCGTGATGGACATGGTTACTGAATATAAACTCCGTGCGCCCGCGGGCCCGGTCGTACCGTGCGAAGCGATGGACCAGAACCTGCATTCCCCCACGCGCCGCCTGATCGAGTTGCGCATCGAACACGCCGATCTCGATGACCTGATCGACGCCAGCCACGGCGGCCCGCTCGACGAACTGGCCGTGCGGCGGCTGAAGAAGCGTCGTCTGGTGCTGCGTGACCAGATCGCCCGACTCGAAGCGGAACTCGACCCCCCGGAGCCGGCCTGAACGACGACCTCGTCCGCGCCGTCGAGCGGGCCTTCGCGGTTGATGGGCCCTTGGCCCGCGAGGTGCCCGGCTTCATGCCGCGCCCGCAACAGGACCGGCTCGCCCGTCGCATCTCCGAGGCGCTGCAGACGCGCCAGGCCCTGGTGGCCGAGGCCGGCACCGGCGTCGGCAAGACCTTCGCCTACCTGGTGCCGCTGCTGCTGAGCGGCCGCCGCGCGATGGTGAGCACGGCCACCAAGAGCCTGCAGGATCAGCTCTTCCTGCGCGACCTGCCTCGGCTGTGCGAGGTGCTGTCGCTGCCGCTGCGTCTGGCGCTGCTCAAGGGCCGCGCCAGCTACCTGTGCCGCTGGCGGCTGCAGCAGGCGCAGTCCGGCGCGCAGCTGCCCGACCGCCTGTCTGTGCGCGCGCTGCAGCGGGTGGCCCGGTGGGCCCAGGGCACGGTAAACGGCGACCTGGCCGAAGTCGAGGGCCTGGACGAGCGCTCGCCGGTGATCCCGCTGGTCACCAGCACGCGCGACAACTGCCTGGGCACGGACTGTCCCGAGCACCGCGCCTGCCACGTCATGCACGCGCGGCGCGAGGCCATGGCTGCCGACGTGGTGGTGGTGAACCATCACCTGTTCTTTGCCGACCTGGCGCTGCGCGACAGCGGTGTGGCCGAGCTGCTGCCGACGGTGGACGCGGCTGTATTCGACGAGGCGCACCAGCTGGTCGAGGCCGGCGTGCAGTTCCTGGGCACGCAGCTGGCCACGGGCGTGGCGTTGGATCTCGCCCGCGACGCGCTGGCCGCCGGGCTGCAGCACGCCCGTGGCCTGCAGCCCTGGGCCGACCTGCAGGCCGCGCTGGAGCGCAGCGCCCGCGAGCTGCGCCTGGCCGCTGCGGGACTGCTGCACGAGGTGCGCGGCAACGTCAAGCGCCGCTGGGAGGACTGCGACGAGGCCCTGGTGCGCCTTCTGCCCGGCCTGGCCGATGCCGCGCGCGACCTCGCCGATGCGATCGGCGTCGTGGCCGAAGCCGCGCCCGACCTGCCGCGCCTGGAGCAGCGGGCGCGCTCGCTGGCGGCGCTGGCAGGCCACTTTGGCGAGGCCGCCGAGCCGGGTCAGGTCCGCTGGGTGGACCTGACGCCGCATCAGGCGCGGCTGGTGGAGTCGCCGCTGGACATCCGCGAGATGATCCAGGGCCAGTGCGCTGCCGCGCCCAAGGCCTGGATCTTCACCTCGGCCACGCTGGGCGACGACGATGCGCTGAGCTGGTTCACGCGACGCGCCGGGCTCGAGGGCGCCGCCACGCTG
>JBILSW010000020.1:0-13854 GCA_044371895.1 Rubrivivax sp. | reverse complement strand
TCATCAAGGCCTTCCGCGACACCTGGGAGCTGGGCATCCACAGCTACCTGAGCTACCTGCGCGACCGGCTGCTGGTGGCGCGTGAGCTGTTACGTGCGAGCGGGTCTTGTTTTGTTCAGATCAGCGATGAGAACGTGCACCTGGTGCGGTCGCTGATGGATGAGGTGTTTGGAAGCGAGAATTTCCGGGCAACGATCGCGTTCAAGAAGACGGGCAGCCTTTCGACGACCAAGCTGGCTGTTACCTGCGACTTCCTCATCTGGTACGCGAAGGACACTGAGCTGAGTAAGTTCAGGCCGATTCTTGTAGATCGACGGATCGATGATGAAGGTGGCGGTGCATTTCGCTACGTACAGCTACCAGACGGTACTGTTCGGACACTGGCGGAACTAGGAGGCCGCGTACCCGATGGTGGGCACCTGTGCCAATCAGTCTCCCTTACCTCGCAGGACTTCAGTCCAACAAGGACAGTGCCTTACACATTTGGCGGACGGAGCTTCAAGCCGCCAAGTGATCGGCACTGGAGCGTAGACGCACCTGCTGGACTCGATCGCCTCAGCCAGCAGGGACGGCTGTTCGTTGCGGGATCTACCCTCAGGTTCGCCAGTCGTCTCGCCGACAACCCGATGGTTCCGTTGTCGAACATGTGGACGGACACCGGTTCAGGCTCATTCACCGAAGAGCAGCGGTATGTGGTGCAGACCATGTCCAAGGTCATCCAACGCTGCATCCTGATGACCACCGACCCCGGGGATCTCGTCCTCGACCCCACCTGTGGCAGCGGTACCACCGCGCACGTGGCCGAGCAATGGGGCCGGCGCTGGATCACGAGCGACACCAGCCGCATTGCGCTGAACATCGCCAAGACGCGGCTGATGACGGCCACCTACCCCTGGTACACGCTCGAAGACACGGTGGGCGCCGACATCCGCCACGGCTTCAGGTACCGCAAGGTGCCGCATGTCACGCTGAAGTCCATCGCCAACGGCGAGCCGCCCGAGACCGAGACCCTCTTCGACCAGCCCGAGGTCGACAAGAAGAAGCTGCGCGTGGCCGGCCCCTTCACGGTCGAAACGCTGCAGGGCTTCGAGCCCATGCCGCCCGAGGCGCTGGCCACGGCCCACACCCGCGCAACAGACGTGCAGCGCTTCGCCGACCGCGTGTTCGAGCACCTCAAGCACGCCGGCATCAAGAACGGCCTGAAGGGCGAGACGGCGGTGTTCAACCGTGTGGATGCCATCAACGAGCAGATGGGTGACGGCGGCGCGCTGCACGCCGAAGGCTGGTATGAATCACGCAAGGACGGCGCCGCCAGCGAACGCAAGGCCTACTTCCACATCGGCCCGCAGTTCGGCACCGTCAGCAAGAAGGCCGTGAACGACGCCATCCTGGCCTGCCGCCGCCGTGCCGATGGCGACTGGCTGGTGATCCTGGGCTTCGGCTTCGAGAGCGATGTCGACAACCGCAGCGTCACCGTCAAGCTCGGCAGCTTCGAGGTCACCAAGGTGCGCATGCACGACGACCTCATGCAGGAAGGCCTGATCAAGAAGGACAAGAAGGCCGCCAGCTTCGTGACGATCGGCGAGCCGGACATCGCGGCCGTGCTGGCCACGCTGCCGGGTGGCGAGCCCGCCATCGCGATCGAAATTCGTGGCCTGGACCTCTACGACCCCATCACCGACGAAGTGAAGCCGCGCAACGTGGCCGACATCGCCTACTGGATGGTGGACGAGCACTACGACGGCGCCAACTTCGTGGCCACGCAGGTGTTCTTCTGCGGCGGCGAGCAAGGCGAGTTCGACAAGTGGAAGAAGGGCCTGTCGACCCTGGCGGCAGCCGACGCCAAGGCCAAGGTCGAGAAGACGCTCAAGCTGGAACTCGACGACGAGGCCTTCGCGCGGGTGTACGGCCATCGCTCGCACCCCATTGCCAAGGCCAAGGGGCGCCGGGTGGCGGTGCGGGTGATCAGCCAGTTCGGTGAGGAAAGTACCAAGGTGCTGACGCTGTAGGCGGCGCACCCGGCAGCGGGTGCCCCGGGCACAATTGCCGGCATGAGCTTCCGCGCCCAACTGGCCGCCGCCACCGCGCGCCACGCCTCGATGCTGTGCGTGGGCCTCGACCCCGAGCCCGCGAAGTTCCCGCTGGCCTGGCGCGGCGACGAGCGGCGCATCCTCGACTTCTGCGCCGCCATCGTCGACGCCACCGCCGACCTCGTCTGCGCCTACAAGCCGCAGATCGCGCACTTTGCCGCCGCGCGGGCCGAGGAGTCGCTCGAGCGGCTCGTCCAGCACATCCACCGGCGTGCCCCCGGCGTGCCCGTGATCCTCGATGCCAAGCGCGGCGACATCGGCAGCACCGCCGCCATGTACGCGCGCGAAGCCTTCGTGCGCTACCGCGCCGACGCGCTGACGCTGTCGCCCTTCATGGGCCTGGACAGCCTGGAGCCCTACTCGGCGCTGGCCGAGGGCGGCGCCTACGCCGGCAAGGGCCTGATCCTGCTGTGCCGCACCAGCAACCCCGGCGGCGCCGACCTGCAGGCCCAGCGCCTGGAGGGCGGTGAGCCGCTGTTCGAGCGCGTGGCACGCCTGGCCGCCACCGAGTGGCCGCAGCGCCTGGGCGGCAGCGAGCTGGGCCTGGTGGTGGGCGCCACCTACCCCGACGAGATCGCGCGCGTGCGCGCGCTGGCGCCCACGCTGCCGCTGCTGATCCCCGGCGTGGGCGCGCAGGGCGGCGATGCCGCGGCCACCGTGCGCGCCGGCTGGCGCGAGGGCGGGCCGATCGTCGTCAATGCCTCGCGCGCCGTGCTCTGCGCCGGGGGCGACGCCCCCGAGATGGCGGCCTTCGCCACCGCCGCCCGGGCCGCCGCCCTGGCGCTGCAAGTGCAGCTGCAGCAGTCGCTGCCCACGGCGCGGGCCTGAAGCGTATGCCCGCGGTGCCCCCGCCGCCGGACCTGGACCGCACGATCCCGGCGCCGCTGCGCGGGCCGGCACCCGAAGCCCCGGACCCGGTGGTGTCGGCCGCACTGCTGCGCCTGTACCTGCTGCTGGGCTCGATCACGCTGTTCGTGGGCGGCGTCCTGATCGCGACCGAACACCCGCGCCAGCCCTGGGCGCTGCCGGTCGCGGCGGCCTACGGCCTCGTGGGCCTGGCCGGCCTCTCGCTGCGCTGGGCGCCGCCGCGCTGGCGCGAGCGCTGGAGCGTGCGGGCGCTGCTGCTGCTGGTGGGCCTGGCCATCGTCATCGCAGCGGCCGGCGCCGGCCTGCGCGGCTATGGTCTGGCGGCGCCGTCGATGCTGCTGGTGCCGGTGCTGGTGTTCGCGATCGCGGCCCTGCTGGGCGGGCGCGCAGGCGGCGGCATGGCTTTGCTGTCGCTGGCAGCCTTCGGCCTGGCGCAGGTGCTGGCCGAGCTCGTGGCGCCGGCCGTGCCGTGGGCGTCGCTGGCCGCGGCGATGGGCATGGCGCTGATGGTGGCCGTGGCCGCCGGCGGCGCGCTGCACGCCCGCATCCGCGAGGCGGTGGCGAGCGCTGAGCGGCGCGAGCAGCGCTTCCAGCGGCTGCTCGGCCTGGCGGCCGACGTTTACTGGGAGGTCGACGAAGACCTGTGCATCGTCTCCGTGGGTCGCCACGACCAGGCCTGGCGCACGCTGGACTCGGCGCACGCCGCGGGGCTTCGCTTCGACACCCTGCCCGGGCTGGCGCTGGACCCCGCCGTGCAGCAGCTTCTCGAGGCCGACATCGCCGCGCGCCGCCCCTTCCGCGACCTGCCCCTGGCCTGGCGCCACAGCGACGGCGTGCAGCGCTCCTACCTGCTCAGCGGCGAGCCCCGCCTGGGCCCCGGCGAGCGCTTCCGCGGCTACTGGGGCGTGGCGCGCGACGTCACGGCGCTGGAGGCCACGCGCTCCGCGCTGGCCGACTCGCGCACGCGTTTCGAGGCGCTGTTCCGCCACGCGCCGCTGCCGCTGCTGGTGCACATGGAAGGCCGCATCGTCGACGCCAACCCCGCGGCCGCGCGGCTGCTGGGCCACGACGGCATCGACTCCCTGCGCGGCCAGGCCTTGCTGTCGTTCTACGCCGACCCCGCCGAGCGCGAGCGGGTGCGCGAGCGCCTGCGCCAGCTTTCGCAGCAGCCCGCCGGCACGTGTCTGCCGTTGGCCGAGCTGACGCTGCAGGTCGCGGGCCGCCCCGTGATCATCGGCGCCACCGCGGTGCGCGTGGACCTCCAGGGCGAGTCCGCCGTGCTGTCGATGTTCGTCGACGTCACCGAGCGCCACCGCGCCGAGCAGGCGCTGCGCAAGTCGGAGGCCGCGCTGACCCATCTCGTCGACACCAGCCCCGACCTCATCACGCTCACCGACATGGCCACCGGCCGCTACGACATGGTGAACCCGGCCTTCGAGCGCTTCAGCGGCTGGACGCAGGCCGAGGCCGTGGGCCGCACATCGCTGGAGCTGGGCATCTGGGCCAGCGACGCCGCACGCGAGCAGTTCGTTCAGCGGCTGAAGCGCGAGGGTGCGGTCTCCGACCTGCCGATCCCGTTCCGGCGCCGCGGCGGCGGCATCGCGACGCTGATGATTTCGGCTGCGCGCTTCACGCTCGAGGGCCGCGACATGCTGGTCATCAACGGCCGCGACGTCAACGAAGGCGAGCGCGAGCGCCTGGAGCGCGCGGCCATCCTCGACAACGCCGGCATCGGCATCGCCGTCACGCGCGACCGGCGCTTCGTGATCGCCAACGCAGAGTTCGAGCGCCTGATCGGCTGGAGCGGCGGCAGCCTGCCCGGCCAGAGCGGCGCCGTGGTCTGGAAGAGCGAGGCCGAGTACGCCGAGGTCGGCCGCCTCATCGGCCCGGCACTGGCGCGGGGCGAGACGGTGGAGGTCGAGCGCGAGGTGCAGCGCCGCGACGGCAGCCGCTTCCTGGCGCGGCTGCGCGCTGGCGTCGTCGACGCCCAGCGGCCCACGGCCGGTGGCACGGTGTGGATCGTCGAGGACGTGACCGAGCGCCGCCAGTTCGAGGAGGCGCTGGCCCGGGCGCGCGACGACGCCGAGGCCGCCAACCGCGCCAAGAGTGCCTTCCTCGCCAACACCAGCCACGAGCTGCGCACGCCGCTCAACGGCCTGCTGGGCCTGGCGCGGCTGGCGCGCGACGCCGGCATGCCCGAGGCGCTGCGCCAGCAGTACCTGGCGCAGCTCGAGGACAGCGCGCAGTCGCTGGCGGCCATCATCTCCGACATCCTGGACCTGTCGAAGATCGAGGCCGGCCACCTGCGCGTGGAAGTGGCGCCCTTCGACGTGGTGGCGCTGCTCAAGTCGCTGGCGCGCACCTACCGCACGCTGGCCGAGGCCCGGGGCCTGCAACTGCACCTCGACATCGAGCCGACGCTGGGCCCGGGCGTGAACGGCGACGCGCTGCGCGTGCGGCAGATCGTCACCAACTACGTGGCCAACGCCATCAAGTTCACCGAGCGCGGGTTCGTGCGCCTGTCGGCGCGGCGCCTGCCAGGCGCGGCGGGCCTGGTGCGGGTGGAGTGCGAGGACACCGGCCCGGGCATCCCGCCCGAGGTGCTGTCGGAGCTCTTCAAGCCCTTCACCCAGGCCGACCAGAGCACGACGCGTCGCTTCGGGGGCACGGGCCTGGGCCTGTCGATCTGCCGCGAGTTGGCGGCGCTGATGGGCGGGCAGGTGGGCGTGTCCAGCCAGCCGGGCCTGGGCAGCCGCTTCTGGGCCGACCTGCCGCTGGCCCCCAGCATGGTGCCCGCCCCGCCGCCGCCGCCCGTGGCCGCGGCCGACGCCGCGGCGGCGCTGGCCGGGCTGCGCGTGCTGCTGGTGGAGGACAACGCCGTGAACATGCTGGTCGCGGCGGCGACGCTGGAGCGCTGGGGCGTGCGCGTCACGCAGGCCGGCGACGGACCCGAGGCGCTGGCCGCGATCGAGGCCGCGTCGGAGCCGTTCGACGTGGTGCTGATGGACGTGCAGATGCCGGGCATGAGCGGCCACGAGGCCACGCTCGCGCTGCGCAGCCTGCCCGCGGGCCGCCAGGTGTCGGTGATCGCACTGACGGCGGCCGCGCTGGTGAGCGAGCGCGAGCAGGCCTTGGCCTCCGGAATGGACGACTTCCTCACCAAGCCCATCGACGCCGAGCGCCTGCACGCGGCGCTGCTGCGCTGGGGGCGCGGGCGCGGCGGCTGATCAGGCCGGCGCCGCGGGCGGCAGCGCCGAGGCCGGCACCGGCCGGCCGGTGAGGTAGCCCTGGAGCAGCTCGAAGCCCATGTCGCGGCACGCCGCGGCCTCGGCCTCGGTCTCGACGCCCTCGGCCAGCGCCACGGCGTCGAGGTCACGCACCAGCCGCACCAGGCTGCGCAGCAGCCGTCGCCGGGGCTCGGCGGCCTGGTCGATGCCGCGGACGAGGCCCATGTCGAACTTCACGTACTGGGGCGGCACCTCGCCCAGGATGCTGAGGTGGTCCACGCCTTCGTCGTGGCCGAAGTCGTCGATCGCGAAGGCGATGCCCAGGGCGCCCAGGCGCTGCGCCAGCACCCGCAGCTTCTCGAGGGAGCGTGCGGACTCGTGGATCTCGATCACCATCTCGGGCGCGCCGGGCAGCGCGCGCAGGGCCTGCAGGTTGTCGAAGAAGGCCTCATGCTCGGTCTCGTCGCCGTCGGTGTTGACGAAGAGCCGGGCGCCGCCCAACCGCCCGGCCACGGCGCGCACGCCGTGGTTGCGGAACAGCGTGCTCAGCTCGCCGCGCCGGCCCAGCTTGCCGGCGATGTCGAACAGCCGCCCCGGGGGCTGCCTCAGCCGCGGGTGCTCGCAGCGGCCCAGCAGCTCGTAGGCGAACACCGCACCGCCGTCGGCGCGCACGATGGGCTGTACGGCGCAGCCCAGGCCCTCGCCCCGGGCGAGGAAGTCCTCGAAGGCCTCCTGACCCTCGATGAACTTTTCCGAAAGCAGCCGACCGCCGGTGGGCACGAGCATGGTGCGGGCGCCGTCGTCCCCGGCCTCGCGCGAGGCCAGCATGGTCTGGGTCTCCAGACCCAGGCGGAACTCGGCGTTGCCGAAGTGCAGGATGGTGCGCTCCCCCACCCATCGCGGACCGGCGATGCGCTCGCGGTGAACCCAGGTGCCGTTGGTGCTGCCGAGATCCGACAGCAGCAGCTGGTCGCCGGCTTCCTGGGTGAATTCCGCGTGCTGGCGCGACAGTCCGCGGGCCTCGATGACGAGGTCGCAGTGCACGTCGCGGCCGATGCGGAACGGCAGCTTCGTGATGGCGTGGCTGACGCGCGAGCCGTCGGCGGCCACGGTCTCCAGGAACCAGGGTCTCATGCCCGCTACTCCAGGTTCGCGCCCGCTCACGGCAGGCGCGCCGCTGCACTGTAAGGCCAGTGGCCCGACGCGCACAGCCGGGGCTACACCCCACAATTGGGGCCGCCATGGAGCCCGACATCCACCACGACCCGGCGCGCCAGGCCTTCGTGGCCAAGGTGGGCGACGCGACGGCGCTGTGCGCCTACCGCCGCCAGGGCGATACGCTGGTGCTGCACCACACCGAGGTGCCCGCCGCACTGCAGGGCCGCGGCGTGGCGGCGGCGCTGGTGCGCGCCACTCTGGTCTGGGCGCGCGCCGAGGGCCTGGTGGTGCGGCCCACCTGCAGCTACGTGGCGGCCTACATGCGCCGCCACCCGCAGACGCAGGACCTTCTCGCGTCGCGGCGCTGAGGCGCCGCCGCCGCTGCGCCCCCTACAGGATGCGCGGCAACTCGCGGCGCACGCGGTCGCGGTCGCCGTGGTCGAAGTGCCACCACTCGTTGGCGATGCCGGCGAAGCCCCCGGCGCGCAGCGCGGCGGCCAGCGTGTCGCGGTCGGCCACCTGCGCCGGGGTCAGCACGCCGGCGGCCAGCAGCTCGGCATGCAGCGCCGGGTGCGAGCGGCGGCTCATCTCGTCGAAGCCGCTGCCCATGTCGGCCTCGCGGCCGTCGGGTACCAGCAGCGTCACGTCGACGGCCATGCCGTAACTGTGGATGCTGCCGCGCTCGGGGTTGGCGAAGTACTCCTGCGCCGGGGTGCCGGCCACGTCGAGCCAGATCGCCTCCTGGACGCGCTGCGGCCGCAGCGCGTCCAGCACCAGCAGCCGCCAGCCCGGGTGCGCCTGCGCCAGCCACTGCGCGGCGGCCTCAAGGCCCGCGGCGGCCTCGCGCCGCAGCCAGGCGCAGTCGAGGCGGCCGTAGAGGTTGCGGCCGGCGAAGTTGTTCGTGCCCGCGTAACGCAGGTCGTGCGCCACGCCGGCCAGCGTGCCGAGGTGGCGGTAGTCGGGGTGGGCGGCGATGTCCTCGACGCGGATCATCGGGCAGCGCCGGGCACGGGCGGGCGGGGCAGACTCACGCGGACCATGATAGCCAGCCGCCTGCCAGGGTGAATCCTCACCACCGGCCCGGCCGCGATTCACCCCCTGTGTCGGGGTGCACCGACCACCATCGGGAGGATGACGCACGGTCGTGCGCCCACACCAGGCCCCCACGAGGCCGCCCCAGGAGAAGCCATGCTGGACACCCTCATCGACTGTGCCACCGACGCGCCCGCCATGCCAGTCGCGCCGGTGCGCCGGACTCCCGTGCGGGCCGATGTCCATCCGGCGCAGCTGACCCAGTGCCTGACGCGCATGCTCGACGAGATCGACTACGGCATGCTGCTCGTGGGCCCCGGCGCGCAGGTGCTGTACAGCAACCACGCCGCCCGCCTCGAACTTGACGGCGATCACCCCTTGCAGCTGTTCGGCAGCAGCCTGCGCGCGCTGAGCCCGCACGACGTGCTGCCCCTGCAGGACTCGCTGGCCGCGGCGCGGCGCGGTCTGCGCAGGCTGGTGACGCTGGGCGCGGGCGCGCACCGCGTCGGCGTCTCGGTGGTGCCGCTGCCCGAGAACGCCACCGAGCGCGCCGGGAGCCAGGGGCCGCTGACGCTGCTGGTGCTGGGCAAGCGCCAGGTCTGCGAGCAGCTGTCGGTGCATGGCTACGCGCGCAGCCTCCAGCTCACGCCGGCCGAGACCCGCGTGCTCGAGCTGCTGTGTGCCGGCGTGCGGCCTACGGCCATCGCGCGGCGGCAGAACGTGGCCGTCAGCACGGTGCGCACGCAGATCGGCAGCATCCGCGCCAAGGCCGGCGCGGGAAGCATCAGCGAGCTGGTGCGCCAGGTGGCGGTTCTGCCGCCCCTGGTGGGGGCGCTGCGCGGCAGCTGAGGCGATGCCCCCGTGGGGATGACGGGCTCTCGGTAACATCCTGGCGCGAGCGTTGGCCGGGCGTGGGTGCCCGTGCCCGCCCGCGCCCCATGCCCGAACCCCCTCCTTCCGCCACCGCTGCGCCGATCACGAACTGGTCACCGTCGCTGCAGCGACTGGCCGCGCGCGGCGTCGTCAGGCTCCTGCGCAGCGGCACCCAGTTCATCACCGAGGGCGAGCCCGGCGACACGCTGTACATCGTGCTGGAAGGTCGGCTGCGCGCCTTCAGCGAGGACACCGACGGCCGCGAGGTGCGCTATGCCGAGTACGGCCCCGGCGACTACGTCGGCGAGATGAGCCTGGACGGCGGCCTGCGCGCCGCCAACGTGGCCACGCTGACGCCCTGCCGCCTGGCCATGGTGACGCGGGCCACGCTGCAGGCCCACCTGGCCGACGAGCCGGCGTTCGCCTTCGAGTTGCTGGCCAAGGTGATCCGCCGCGCCCGGGCAGCCACCGTGGGGCTGCGCGAGATCGCGCTCAACGACGTGTACGGCCGCCTCAAGCGACGGCTCGACGAGCAGGCCGAGTCGGGCCCCGGCGGCGGCCGCGTCATCACGGCGCCGCCGTCGCATGCCACGCTGGCCGCGTCGATCGGCTGCACGCGCTCGATGGTGAGCCGGGTCCTGAAGGACCTGGAGCGCGGCGGCTGGCTGGTCGTCGAGCGGCGCGGCGGCTGGCAGCTGCCGCGCGAGTTGCCGGCCAAGTGGTGACGGCCGCCGGGGCTGCCCCCGATGGCCTGGCACGGCCGGGCCATCCACAATCGGGGGGATAACGGCTTCAAGGCTGGCATGTCTTCCGCGGATCGGCCCGGCTTGGCGGGCACCACCCAAGACCGGCGCATCCTCACCGTCCTCTTCGTCGACCTGTCCCGTTCCACGGCCTTGTCGGGCGCGCTGGAGGCGGAGGTGCTGGCGGCCCTGATCGCCGACTACCGGCGCCTGTGCGAGCACGAAGTGGGTGCCCGCGGCGGCACCTTGAGCCAGCTGCAGGGCGATGGTGTGCTGGCTGTCTTCGGCCACCCGCAGCCATCCGAGGACGACGGCCGCCACGCGGTGGAAGCGGCGCTGGCCATCCGCGCCGGCATGCGCACGGTCGAGGCCGCCTATGCCGAGCACGGCACCGGGCCGCTGCGGGTGCACTCGGGCGTGCACGCCGGCCTCACGCTCGTCGGCCAGGGTGACGTCGCCGGGGGGCGGCTGGGGCTGTATGGCCCGGCGCCGGGACTGGCCAAGCACCTGTCCGACCTCGCCGCGGCCGACGAGATCCTCGCCAGCAAAGAGGTGCTGGGCCCCATTTCGGCCCTGTTCGACACCGAGGAACGGGTGCTGCCAGCGCTGCAGGGCCGCGCCGGGCCGCTGCGGGTGTATCTCGTGCGCGGGCGCAGCGCGCTGCGCACCCGCTTCGAGGCGCATCGTCAGCGCGGCCTGCTGCCGTTCATGGGCCGGGCGGCCGAGTGGGGGGCCCTGCAGGCCCGGCTGGGCGCCGTCGTCGGCGGCGCCGGGCCGGCGATGCTGGCGCTCGAGGGCGCGCCCGGCGTGGGCAAGACGAGGCTGGCCCACGAGTTCCTCGCCGAGGCCGAGGCCCGCGGCCACCGTGTCCTGCGCGGCCACTGCAGCGCCGGCCTCGATGCCGAGCCCTTGCAACCGCTGCTGCAGGCGCTGGGCCAGGGCCCGGGCATGCTGCCGCCGACGCTGCGCGGGCTGCGTCCCGAGGCCTGGCGCGGCGCGCTGCAGCAGCAGATCCAGGCCGCGGTGCTTGCGCCGGCCACCGTGCTGTTCATCGACGACTGGCAGTGGGCCGACGACGCCACGCGGCAGGCCGTCCACGCGCTGCTGGCGGCGAGCGGGTTGCCCCTGCTGGTGCTGGCGACGACGCGGCCTGTGCCGCCCGACGATGCACCGCTGCAGCCCGTGGACACGCTGGCGCTGGCCCCGCTGGCCGATGACGAGGCCGAGCGTGCCGTGCAGGCGGGCCTGCCGTCGGCCGATCCTTTCGTGCGGCGCGAGATCTGCCGCCTGGCTGGCGGCAACCCGCTGTACATCGAGGAGCTGTGCCACCAGGCCCGCCACGCCCCGGCGCAGCTGACGGGGCTGGCGGTCGCCGGCACACGGCCGGCGGCCGATGCGTCGCGGCCCGGCGCCGGTTGGTTGCGCGCGCTGATCGACGCGCGGGTGTCGCGGCTGGCCCCGCAGGCCCGCGACGTACTGGCCGCGGCCGCGGTGCTGGGCGCGCAGGCGCCGCTGGAGCAGTTGCAGCGGCTCTTGGCCGGGCCGGCCGACGCCGCCGCGCTTGCGGCGCTCGCGCGCGAGGACCTGCTGTTCATGGAGGCGGACGCACCCGAAGGCCGGCAGGCCACGGTGCACTTCAAGCACGGCCTGACGCGGGACGCGGTGTACGAGTCGCTCGGGCTCGAGGACCGCCGGGCGCTGCACCGCGCCGCCGTCGCGATGCTGCTCGACGCCGCGCCCGGCGGCAACCCGCAGACGGTCTGCGAGCCGCTGGCGCTGCACAGCGCTGGCGCCGGCGATGCCGTGGCTGCCGCGCGGTGGGCCGAGATGGCGGGCGACAAGGCCATGGCCACCTCGGCCCTGGACCGCGCGCGGGTCCACTACCGCTCCGCGCTGCACTGGCTGGAGCGGCAGCCCGACACCGCCGAGTGCTACCAGCGCTGGCGCGCCGTGGTGCGGCGCCTCGGGCTGGCCTGCGTGTTCGACCCGGCGCGCGCCGACCTGCCGCTGCTGCAGCGGGCGGTGAGCGAGGCCACCGCCCGCGGCGACACCGGCGGCGTCGCCTACGCCACCTACTGGCTGGCCTACCTGCACTACGCCCTGGGCGATGGCCGGGCCGCCGTGGTACTGCTGGAGCGCGCCGCCGGCATCGCCGGCGCCGCCGGCGACCGCGGCCTGCCGATGCAGGTGGCCACGACCCTGGGCCAGGTGCTGGCTGCCACCGCGCAGCACGCGCGCGCCGAGGCGCTGTTGGCGCCGGCGCGCGCGCTGGCAGCGGCGCCGCCGGCCGGCCGGCCATTGCCCTCGGGCGTGGCGTACTCGCTGGCCTGCCTGGCCAGCCTGCTGGGCGACCAGGGCCGCGACGCCGAGGCCGACACCGTGTTCGAGGAGGCGCTGCGCGCCGTGCCCGAGCCTGGCCACGAGGTCGAGGGCTCGGTGCGCTGCTCGCGCGCCGGCCTGCGGCTGTGGCAGGGCCGGGCCGACGAGGCGCGGGCCGATGCGCTGGCCGCGCAGCGCGTGGCCGAGCGCGTGGGCAGCCTGTACCTCTACGGCATGGGCCGTGCCCTGGCGGCGCGGGCCGCCTGGGCCCTGG
Source organism: Rubrivivax sp. (assembly GCA_044371895.1). GTDB lineage: Bacteria > Pseudomonadota > Gammaproteobacteria > Burkholderiales > Burkholderiaceae_C > Rubrivivax. The sequence continues at coordinate 1,271 of JBILSW010000020.1, read as the reverse complement.
GTGGTGGTGACGCGGCCCTGCAGGATCTGGCGTCGGCCGCCACCTGGCTGCGCACGCACGACAAGAACCTGTTCGCCTCCCTGCATGCCGGCTGGTTGGCCGAGGCCTGGGCCGGCCTTGGCCGGCGCCGCGAGGCGCGCCACGAGGCGGCGCGCGCCCTGGCCCGCACGCGCCAGGACGACTGGCTCGGCGCGGCCATGGCCGCGCGCGCCCTGGCGCGCCTGGCAGCCGTCGAGGGCCGGGCGGCCGCGGCGCGGCGCCACCTGGCGCTGGCCGACCGCGCGGCCGATCGCCGCGGCTCGCCGCACGAACGGGCGGCCAACGCGCGCTGCCGCGCCGAACTGGGCCTGTAGCGGGCTGCGCCCCGGGTTCAGGGCCGCAGCGTCAGCAGCGCCGGCGAGGGCCCGGGCTGCAGGCCGGGCTCGGCCATCAGCGCATCCAGCGCGCCGGTCAGCACGCCCAGCGCCATCGCCTGACCGGGGCAGGCATGCAGCGGCACGCTGTCCTGGCCGGGCGAGTGCCGGTCGCCGCCGAACAGCGCGCTCAGGGACGGGTCGTCCTCGAGCTGCCGCTGGTGCAGCGCCGAGCCGATGCCCACGACCACGACGTCGCCGGGCTGCAGCGCCACCTCGCCCAGCGTGTGCGCTTGCACGACGTTGCGCCAGACCAGGTCGGGCACCGGCCGGCGCTGCAGGCCGCGCGCCAGCGGGGCGTCGAGCACGGCGCGGACCCGGGCCAACGCGTCGTCGTCGGCCGGCTCGCCAGCGGGCCGGGCTGCGGCCAGGCGCCGGCGCAGGTCCCAGAACGTGCCGTCGTCGAGCCAGTCGAAGAGCACCCCGCGCAGGTTGCCGTCGACCGTGGGCAGGAAGCCCATCATGACTCCGACCAGCGTGCGCGCGACCAGGTCCTGCGCGTCGGCCTCGTCGGGCTCCAGCGCGTGCAGCGCGGCATGGATGGCCATGCCCAGCCGGCCCAGCGGAGCGGGCTGCCGCCAGTGCCGGGCCACCAGGGCGCCGACCTGCTGGCGCAGCAGCCGGCCATGGGCCTGGCCCACCGCCGCGGCCTCGGCGCCCGGGTGCGGCTGGAACAGGTACCGCGACGGCGTGTGGAAGTGCCCGGGGCAGCGGGGCGGGCCGCCGCGCCAGTGCCAGCCGCCCTCGTGCACGAACCCGTCGTCGGGCAGGCCGAACCACGACCGGCTCAGCGCCGCCAGCAGGGCGTCGACGAGGTCGCGCAGGTCCAGCACCGCGTCGCTGCGGCCGGGCCCGGCC
>JBILSW010000342.1:0-4126 GCA_044371895.1 Rubrivivax sp. | reverse complement strand
GCTGGGCCGCCGCTCGATGCGGCTGGCGTCGAAGCCGGGATCGAACTGCCGCGCCACGGCCACGATGGCGGCTTCGAAGCCCTCGACCTGCGCGCCCATCACCTTGATGGGAAACGCGCTCGGGTACGTGATCAGGCTCTCTTCGGGCGGAATCTCGGGCATGGCAGATCGTGTTCGAACGCCGTCAGATCGACATCGTCTTCTTGGCGCGCTGGTAGGCCTCGAAGAGCCGCGCATACACCGGGCCGGGCTTGCCGCGCAGCGCGCCGTGCCCCACGGACTCGCCGTCGATCTTCGTCACCGGCAGCAGCTCCTTGGTGGCCGAGCTCAGCATCACTTCATCGGCGGCCCGCACGTCGGCCTCGGCGATGGGGCGCAGGTTGTAGGCCACGCCGCAGTCCTCGCAGAGCTCGCGCAGCAGATCGACGCGGATGCCTTCGAGCACGTGCTCGCTCTTGGGCGGGCCGAGCAGCGCGCCTTCGTGCGCGATCCAGACGTTGCTGGCGGCGGCCTCGGTGAGCCAGCCGTCGCGGAACATGATGGTCTCCATCGCGCCCTGGTCGGCCGAGATCTGCCGCGCCAGCACGTTGCCCAGCAGGCTGGTGCTCTTGATGTCGCCGCGCTCCCAGCGGAAGTCGCGCGCCGTCACGCAGGCCACGCCGGCGTGGCGCTGCTCGGGCGTGGCCGGCTTCAGCGGGTTGCTCATCATGAACACCGTGGGCACCGGGTTGGCGGGTATCACGTGGTCGCGCGGCGCGACGCCGCGCGTGACCTGGATGTAGACCACCTGGTCGTCCTCCGGGCGCGCCGCCACCAGCTGGCGGCAGCGCTCCAGCCACTGCTCACGCGTGGCCGGCTGCGGCAGCCGCAGCTTGGCCAGGCTGCGGTTCAGGCGCGCCAGGTGCTCGTCGAAGCGGAACAGCCGCCGGCCGTACACCGGCACGACCTCGTAGATGCCGTCGCCGAAGATGAAGCCGCGGTCGAGCACCGGGATGCGGGCCTCGGCGAGCGGCAGGAACTCGCCGTTGAGGAAGCACAGGTTGTCGTGGGTCATCGGCAGGGGGATCTCAGGTCGCCGGCTTGTCGGACTTGGCCCGGAGGTTGTCGCGCAGTTCGCGCGGCATCGGGGCGTTGAGGTTCACGCCCTTGGGCGGGATGGGCTGCTGGAACCAGCGCGTGTACAGGCGCTCGAACTCGCCGCTGTCCATCAGGCGCGCCAGCACGCCGTCGACGAGCGCCTTGAACGTGGGGTCGTCCTTGCGCAGCATGATGGCGTAGGGCTCGACCTGGATGGCCTCGCCCACCACCGCCCACTCGGCAGGGTTGGCGGCGCTGGCGGCCAGGCCGTACAGCAGGATGTCGTCCATCGCGAAGGCGTCGGCGCGGCCGCTGCCCACCACGAGCTGGCTCTCGGCGTGGTCCTTGGCGCCCATCAGCTCGAAGCCCAGGCTCCGCTCCTCGTTCAGTGCCCGCATGATGCGGAAGTTGGTCGTGCCGGTCGTGCTGACCACCTTGCGTCCGCGCAGGTCGGCCACGCCCTTGATCGGCGAGCCGGCCTTCACGAGCAGCCGCGTGCCCGTGTAGAAGTAGTTGGTGGCGAAGGCCACCTGCTTGGCGCGGTCGGAGTTGTTGGTGGTGCTGCCGCACTCGACGTCGATGGTGCCGTTCATCAGCAGCGGAATGCGGTTGGCGCTGGTCACGGCCTGGGTCGTGACCTTCAGGTCGGCGCGGCCCGTGGCCTTGCGGACCTCGTCGACGATGCGCTGGCAGATCTCCCAGCCGAAGCCGACAGGCTGCGCCTTGTCGTCGAGATAGCTGAAGGGGATGGAGCTCTCGCGGTAGGCCACGGTGATGCTGCCGCTGGCCTTGACCTTGTCCAGCGTCTGCGCCCAGGCCGCGGGCAGCAGGGCCAGCAGCGCGGCGGCGAAGGCGCTGCGGGCGAGGACGCGGGCGGGTTGACGGCTCATGGTGGGGCTCCGGGTCGGTGGGTTGTGACAGCGCGGACTGTACGGCCGCCGCAGCGCCGCAGTCATCGGTCTTCGCGGGGCGGCCATCGGCGCGGCTTATGCCGGGGCCGTCAGGCCGGGGGGGGGCGCAGCACCTCGCCGAAGGCCTGCGCGAAGTCCAGCGCCAGCCGGCGCGCGTGGGGCCCAGGCGGGCCGGGGGGCAGCAGCGCGAACAGGCCCACCGGCACCTCGGGCACCAGCGGCTGCACCACCAGGTCGGGGCGGCGCGCTGCCGCGGCGGTGAACGAGTCCACCACCGCCGGGCCGAAGCCCTCCTCGGCCAGCACCAGGGCCGTGTGGTGGGTCTGCACGACGATCTCGCCCTCGGCCGCCACGCCGGCGCGCTGGGCTTCCTCGGCCAGCAGCGCGCCCATCGGATCGCGGCCGTCGATGCGGATGAAGGGCTGGCGCGCCAGATCCGCCAGCGACACGGTGGCGGCGCGCCCGACGCGCCGCCGCGACACGCACACCAGGCGCCCCGTGGCCAAGGGCTGCGACTCCAGCGCCACGGCCGGGGCGCGCCCGAAGACGATGCCCAGGTCGGCCTCGCGCAGGGCCAGCGCCTGCGCGATCTCGCGCGAGTGCAGCGTGCGCAGCACCAGCGGCACCCCGGCGTGCCGGGCGCGGAAGCGACGCAGCGCCGCCGGCAGCTGCACCACGGCCAGCGAAGGCACCACCAGCACGCGCAACGGCGCCGTGCGGCCGGCGCGCTGGGCCTCGGCCAGGCGGCGCACGGCGTCGACCTGGGCCATCAGCCGGGCCACCTCGGGCTGCAAGGCCAGTGCCTCGGCCGTCGGTTCCAGGCGGTTGCGACGCCGCGTGAAGAGCGCGTAGCCCAGCTGGCGCTCGGCCGACTGCAGGGCCTGCGTCGCCGCGGGCTGTGTCAGGTGCAGCAGGCGCGCCGCGCCGCTGAGCGTGCCCGTCAGCATCACGGCGTGGAAGATCTCCAGGTGGCGGAGCTTCATGCGGGGCTGCGCCTCGGCCGGGCTCTCATGCGTTCAGCGGATCCACAGCCGGAGGGCGTCCCAGGCGCGGCCCAGCGCGCCGGCCAGCGGCACCGGCTGCTGCACCACCAGGGGCACGCTGGCCACGGACGTGCCGCCGCTGGTGGCGATGTCTATGCGGCCCACCGCCTGCCCCTGCAGCAGCGGCGCCACCAGCGGCTCGGTGCGGCTGATGCTCACCGCCAGCCGCGCGCCCTCGCCGCGCGGCACCGTCACCACCAGCGCACCGCTGGCGCCCAGCGGCACCTGCGAGCGCGTGCCCTTCCAGACCGGCACGGTGGTGACGGGCTGGCCGTCGGCGAACAGCCGCACCGCGTCCCAGGCCTGCCAGCCCCAGTTGAGCAGCTTCTGGGCCTCGCCGGCGGCCGCGTCGCGGCTGGCCGCGCCCGACAGCACCACGAGCAGCCGGCGCGGGCCGGCGGGCGTCTCGCGCAGGGCCGTGGCCACCACGCCGTGGCCGCCGGTGTCGGAGGCCATGACCGCCAGGCCGTCGATGCTGGCGTCGCGTGCCAGCAGCAGGTTGGGGTTGTCCTGGCGCACGCCCGCGTGCTCGAACCGGCGCTGCGCGAACAGCGGCAGCGCCTCGGGGTGGTCGGTCACCAGGCGCGTGGCCAGGCGGGCGATGTCGCGCACGGTGCTGGTCTGGCCGCTGGCGGGCGTGCCGCCCGGGCCGCCGAACGTGGTCTGCACGAGGCCCAGTGTCTGCGACTGCCGCGCCATCTGCGCGACGAAGGCCTCCACCGAGCCGGCCACGCCCTCGGCCAGGGCGACGGCCGCGTCGCGCGCACCCAGCGCGGCCAGGCCGCGCAGCAGCAAGTCGGCCGGCACCGTGCCCTCGACGTACATCAGCGGGGCCCCGGGCCGGCGCTCGGCGCGCGCCCGCGGAGACACGGCCAGCCCGGCGTCGCGCGGCAGCCGCCCGGCCTGCATCGCCGTGAGAACCAAGTGCGCGGTCATCAGCGTCGTGGCTCCGGCGGGGTCGAGCCCGGCATCGGCCTCGCGTTCAGCGAGCACGCGCCCGCTGCTCAGGTCGACCAGCAAGTGCTGCCGCGTCGCCAGCTCGGGCGGCTGCGGCTGGGCCCGCGCCGCTGCCGTGGCCAGCACCAGCACCAGCAG
>JBILSW010000341.1:0-4133 GCA_044371895.1 Rubrivivax sp. | reverse complement strand
GACGCGTGCGAGAAAAAAGCCGCGTCGGCTGTGCCGCGCGGCTGGGGAGGGAAGGGCGTCGGCGGCAGGGCGCCGGTGTCCGGCCCGTGGGCATCGGGCCACGGGGTGCTTCAAGCGGCCTTCTTGAGCGCCTTCACGGCCTTCAGCACCTCGTCGACGTGGCCCGCGACCTTGATGCCGCGCCACTCAGCACGCATCACGCCCTCGGTGTCGATCAGGAAGGTGCTGCGCTCGATGCCCTTGACCTTCTTGCCGTACATGATCTTGTTCTTGACCACGCCGAACATGTGGCAGAGCTTCTCTTCGGTGTCGGCGATGAGTTCGAAGGGCAGCTCGAGGTTGGCCTTGAACTTCTCGTGGCTGGCCATGTTGTCGCGGCTCACGCCGAAGACCACCGCGCCGGCCTTGAGGAAATCCTTGTGCTGGTCGCGGAACTGCATCGCCTCGGTCGTGCAGCCGGGGGTGTTGTCCTTGGGGTAGAAGTACAGGACAACGACCTTGCCAAGGTGGGACTGGGGCGTGAACTTGACGCCGCCGGTGGCCAGTGCTTCGAATTCCGGGAGTGCTTTGTTGATGACAGGCGTCATGGAGGATGTTCTCGGAAGTTCCCTGGGCGGCCCTGACATGGCCTAAGCCGAGTGCCAACTCGAATTATAGGTCGGTCCGCAGGGCCATCCGCCGCGGCGGCGCACCGAACTCAGGCTGGCTCGAGAACCAGGGCGGCCACCACCGAGCGGCCCTCGCTCGCCAGCACGTTGTAGGTGCGGCAGGCGGCGGCGGTGTCCATGGTTTCCAGCCCGATGCGACGCTCGAACAACACCCGCGCCAGCGCCGGCGGCGGAAACACCAGTCGCGGGCCGCTGCCGTACACGACGAGTTCGGGCTGCAAGGCCAGGATCAGCTCGAAGTGGGAAGCGGCCAGTTCCGCCGCCGCGGCCGGCGGCCAGGCCCGCACCGGGCCCCGCCACGGCACGAGCACGCTGGACTCGTGCGGCACGCTGCCCACCCAGATCCGATGGCCCTCGAAGCGCGTGATCGCGTTCGTGCCGGCGAGCGTGTCGGGCTGGAACTTCATGGATGGATAATTCTAGGTTCCTCCGCCGCTGGCCTGGGCTTGTGGCCCGGGCCCTTCGAACCGCCGCCGCCATGAAGCCGATCGTCAAGTCCGTCAAGCTCGCCAACGTCGGCTACGACATCCGCGGCCCCGTGCTCGACAAGGCACGGCAGATGGAAGAGGAAGGCCAGCGCATCATCAAGCTCAACATCGGCAACGTGGCCGCGTTCGGCGTGATGCCGCCCGACGAGATCGTGCAGGACATGATCCACAACCTGCCCTCGCAGGTCGCGGCGGGCTACACCGACAGCAAAGGCCTGTTCGCGCCGCGCAAGGCGGTGATGCACTACACGCAGGAGAAGGGCATCGCGGGCGTCGCCGTCGACGACGTCTACCTCGGCAACGGCGCCAGCGAGCTCATCGCCATGAGCATGAACGCGCTGCTCGACGCCGGCGACGAGGTGCTCATCCCCAGCCCCGACTACCCGCTGTACACCGCGGTCGTGAGCCTGTCGGGTGGCACGCCCGTGCACTACCGCTGCGACGAAGGTTCCGGCTGGCTGCCCGACCTGGACGACATCCGCGCCCGCGTCACGCCGCACACGAAGGCCATCGTCGTCATCAACCCCAACAACCCCACGGGCGCGCTCTACCCGGTGAAGGTGCTGCAGGGCATCGTCGACATCGCGCGCGAGCACGGACTCGTCGTCTTCGCCGACGAGATCTACGACAAGACGCTCTACGACGGCACCACGCACACCAGCATCGCCAGCCTGGCCGACGACGTGCTGTTCGTGACCTTCAACGGCCTGTCCAAGAACTACCGCGCCTGCGGCTACCGTTCGGGCTGGATGGTTGTCAGCGGCGCCAAGCGCTCCGCCCGCGACTACGTCGAGGGCCTGAACATGCTGGCCAGCATGCGGCTGTGCGCCAACACGCCCGGCCAGCTGGCCATCCAGACGGCGCTGGGCGGCTACCAGAGCATCAAGGACCTGGTGGCCCCGGGCGGGCGGCTGTGCAAGCAGCGCGACCTGGCCTACCAACTGCTCACCCAGATTCCCGGGGTCAGCGTGGTCAAGCCCAAGGCGGCGCTGTACATGTTCCCGCGCCTGGACCCCAAGCTCTATCCGATCGCCGACGACCAGCAGTTCGCCTACGAGTTGCTGGCCGAGCAGAAGGTGCTCATCGTGCAGGGCACCGGCTTCAACTGGCCCGAGCACGACCATTTCCGCCTCGTCTTCCTGCCCAACGTCGACGACCTCACCGAGGCCATCGGCCGCATCGAGCGCTTCCTCCACGGCTACCGCAAACGCCACTCCGCATGAACACCACCCTCCGCGTCGGCCTTCTGGGCATCGGCACCGTGGGCAGCGGCACCTTCGAGGTGCTGGCCCGAAACCAGGAAGAGATCCGCCGGCGCGCGGGCTGCGGCATCCAGATCACCGTGGTGGCCGACCTGGACACCGCGCGCGCCGAGGCCGTGGTGAAGGGCCGTGCGCGCGTGGTCACTGACGCCTCGGCGTTGGTGGCCGACGCGGACGTCGACGTGGTCGTCGAGCTCATCGGCGGCTACGGTGTCGCCAAGGCCCTGGTGCTGGAGGCCATTCGCCGCGGCAAGCACGTGGTCACGGCCAACAAGGCGCTGCTGGCGGTGCACGGCACCGAGATCTTCGCCGCGGCGCGCGAACGCGGAGTCACGGTGGCCTTCGAGGCCGCTGTGGCCGGCGGCATCCCCATCATCAAGGCGCTGCGCGAGGGCCTCACGGCCAACCGCATTGAGTGGGTGGCCGGCATCATCAACGGCACGACCAACTTCATCCTCAGCGAGATGCGCGCCAAGGGGCTGGACTTCGGCGCCGTGCTGAAGGAGGCGCAGCGCCTGGGCTATGCCGAGGCCGATCCCAGCTTCGACATCGAGGGCGTCGACGCCGCCCACAAGGCCACGATCCTGTCGGCCATCGCCTTCGGCGTGCCGGTGCAGTTCGACAAGGCTCACGTCGAGGGCATCACGGCGCTGCAGGCCGCCGACATCCGCTACGCCGAGCAGCTGGGCTACCGCATCAAGCTGCTGGGCATCGCGCGAAGGCGGGAACACGGCATCGAGCTGCGCGTGCACCCGACCCTGATCCCGGCCACGCGCCTGATTGCCAACGTCGAGGGCGCCATGAACGCCGTCGTCGTGAAGGCCGACGCCGTGGGCACCACCCTCTACTACGGCAAGGGCGCCGGCAGCGAGCCCACGGCCAGCGCCGTGATCGCCGACCTGGTGGACATCGCCCGACTGCAGACCGCCGATCCGGGCCATCGCGTGCCCAGCCTGGCCTTCCAGCCGGGCAGCCTGACCGACACGCCGATCCTGCCGATCGGCGAGGTCGTCACCTCGTACTACCTTCGCCTGGTGGTGGCCGACAAGGCGGGCGTGCTGGCGCGCATCACCGGCATCCTGGCCGAGCACGACATCAGCATCGACGCCGTGCTGCAGCGCGAGAGCGCCGAGGGGGAGAAGCAGACCGACCTCATCATCCTGACGCACGACACCGTCGAAGGCCGCATGGCCGCGGCGCTGGCGCAGATGCAGGCGCTGCCCACCGTGCTCGCGCCCATCGTCAGGCTGCGCAAGGAAGAACTCAGCTGATGAAGTACATCAGCACGCGCGGTGAGGGCACGCTCCGCGGCTTCTCCGACATCCTGCTCGAGGGCCTGGCGCCCGACGGCGGCCTGTACCTGCCCACGCACTACCCGCGGGTTGACGCGGCCACGCTGGCGCGCTGGCGCGTGTTGGCCTACGCCGACCTCGCCTTCGAGATCCTCGGCCTCTACGTCGACGACATCCCGGCTGCCGACCTGCGGCGCCTGGTGCGCGCCACCTACACCGAGGCCGTGTTCGGCACGGCGGCGATCACGCCCCTGAAGCGCCTGGACGACGGCCTGCACCTGCAGGCCCTGTCCAACGGCCCGACGCTGGCCTTCAAGGACATGGCGATGCAGCTGCTGGGCCAGCTGTTCGAGTACGAGCTGGCCCGTCGCGGCGAGGCGCTGAACATCCTGGGTGCCACCAGCGGCGACACCGGCAGCGCCG
>JBILSW010000386.1:0-3708 GCA_044371895.1 Rubrivivax sp. | reverse complement strand
CGCCGGCGGTCCTCGAAGACCAGGCCCGTCAACGAGGTGTTCAGCACCTGCACGGTGGCCGAGCTGCGGTCGTTGGCCGGGTTGGTGTCGATCGACAGCGGCTGTCCGCTGCCGTCCCGCCCCGGCTCGATGGCGGCTTCGTTCACCAGGTCGCTGCCGTAGGGGCCGGCAAAGACGCCTTCCTTGGGGCGCGCGCTGAACCTGAGCGTGACGCTGTTGGCGGCGTCGCTGCTGCCCGGGAAGCTGCCGTCGAGCGTGCAGGCCACCGTCTGCCGCGTCGCTGCGTTGGTAACGGCGGCCGGCGTGGCCGTGCAGGCCACACTGCCGAGCGCGAGCCCGGCGAAGCTGCCGGCGGTGGTGGCCACGGAACCCGTGATGAACTCGAAGCCCGCCGGCAGCACGTCGGTCACGCGAAGCTGCGTGGTTGCTTGGGGGCCGAGGTTCTGCACCGCCAGGGCCCACTGCACCGGCTGGTTGACCGCCACCGGGCTGGCCGTGACGCGGGACTTCGTGATCGCCAGGTCGGTCTTGGGGAAGATGACGTCGTTGACGGACGCGATGTTGTTGCCCGCGCTGGCCGACGGCGTGAAGACGCAGCTCCCCGAACTTTCGTATCCGAGCAGCGACTCATCGGAACACACCAGGGCCGTGTTGCCCACCGTGACGACGGCCGGCGGGCCGACGAGCGCGAACGTGAGGTCGAAATTGACCTCGGTCGATGGGTCGAGGAAGTTGTCGGCGCCGCTGGCCAGCGTGCAGGAGACGTCAGCGTTGGCCGCAGCCTGGGTGCAGGCCACGGTCGCCGCGCTCTTGGTGGTGTCGAGCGTGAAGCCGCTCTCGGCCGCCACGGAATTGACCGCCGCCACGCCCACGAGGCTGAGGGCGTATCCGGCCGGCACGGCGAGCCGGTCGGTCACCCGCACGCCCTCGGCGCGCGACAAGCCGCCGGCCTGGGCGCGGAAGCGGTAGCGCAGCGTGTCGCCAGAGCCGAAGGCCGGCTGGCCGGGCGGCAGCACGCGGGTCTTCTTCTGCGCCAGGTCGACCAGCGGCACCTTGAACTCCGCGGCAACCCGACCCTCGTTGTTGCTCAGCGCCGCCGCATCGTTGCAGGCGCCCGAGAAGTCGCCCGGGAACCGCAGCCGGAACTCGCAGTTGCGCGCCGGGTCCAGCGCCACCGTCGCCGTGTTGGTGAAGGCCTCGACCACGCCGCTGGGGGGCATGCCCGGCGTCTTGAGCACCCGGGCGCTGACGGCGACGGTGTAGAAGTCGAAGCGCTGAAGCTGCGACGCCAGCGGCGTCGTGCACGACACCGTACCGGACGCCGCATCGACGCTGCAGGTCATCGGTGGCGAGGTGGCGCTTCCCGTGGGGGTGACGCCAAGGATGCGGAAGCGGCTGGGCGGCAGCGTGTCGCTGATCGTCACCGGCCCGTCGACCGCGTTGGGGCCGATGTTGCGCATGACGATGGTGTAGGTGACGACCTGTCCCACGCGCGGCTCGTTCGGCCCGTTGGGCGGCGAGATCGTCTTGCTGGTGATGGCGGGGTCGCTGCGGCCCTGCAGCCGGATCGCGGCACTGTCCTGCAGCACGGCCCCGGCCGCGGCGGTCAGGATGGCGTCTGGCGAGCTGAGCGCGGCGGTGTTCGTGAAGTCGCCCGCCTCGAACGGCCGGTCGACACGCACCACCACGGTGATCGTCGTGCCCGGGGCCACGTCGGTGAAGCGGCAGTTCAGCGTGGGCACGCCTTCGGCCGTGGGATCGCAACCGCCACCGGCGCTGCCCCCGGCCGCCACGTTGACGGTCACGGTGGCCGGCGGCGTGCGGTGACTGGGCACGCCCACCTCCGGGGAGGTGGCGTTGAGCACGGCAGGCAGCACGTCGGTCAGCACCAGCGTCGGGATCGGGCGCTGCAGCGGGTTGGCGACCAGGCTGGGCATGGTGATCGTGATGCGCCAGAAGTGCGAACGCTCGGCCCCGGGAAGCACCGGCGGCGATGCCGGCGAGTCGACCCAGACGCTGCCGTTGATCGACGACTCCTTGACGATGCCCGCCTGTGCCTGCCCGCTGATGATCGGCGTGCCCACGGTGCTGGCGTCGGCGCAGTCGGCGCCGTTGTTCTGGTTGCCGTCGGGCGGCTGCGGGCCGGCCGAACCGGGCAGGCCCAGCTGCACCAGCGCGGCGGCGCCGGTGCAGGCCGTGTTGGTCAGCGTGCGCGGCGCGCTCAGCGCCGGCGAGACGCGGGTCGTCAGCACGAGCGGCAGGCTGGCGCCCACGGCCAGCGTGCCGGCGGCGTCACGCACGCAGCTCACCCGGCGAAGGCCCGGGCCGGCGCTGTCCACGCCCGCGTCCGTGCAGGTCCAGCCGGGGCTGGCCGATACGAACAACTCGTCGTTGCTCATCGTGTCCACCACGCGCAGCGGCTGGGGGCCGCCGCCTGCGGTGAAGGTCGCCGCCGCGATGCCGGTGTTGCTGACGTTGACCGTGCTGCTGAGCGTGGAGCCCGGCGGCAGCGGGCCGGCGGTCTTGGTCTTGGTGATCGCCAGGTCTGCGTAGCGATCGATCACGTTGAACGGCACCAACGCGAGGTTGTTGCCGGTGTTGACGTCGGTCACGCCGCCCGGCAGGGCGCCGCCAGGGCCCGTGGCCACTTCCAGGCCGAAGTTGCCACCGCCGGCACTGGAAGGCGTTGTCAGCGGCACGACGAACTCCTGCTGCCCGCCCGCGGCCACCGTGCCGGCGGTGCAGACGAGCACCGTGCCCGCCACGCCGGCCACGCTGCCGGGGCCGCTGTCGACGCAACCCGCCGGCAGCGCGCCGAGCCCGAATCCGGCCGGAATGGCCACCCGCAAGGCGCCGCCCGTCACGGACTGCGGGCCGTCGTTGACGAAGCGGGCCTGCAGCGCGTGCACGGTGCCGACCACCGTGGGGCTGGGGAAGCTGCCGGTGGGCCTTGGATCGGTGCCCGGCTCGACGGTGAACGGCAATGCCGCCGTGTCGTTGGTCGGGTTGATGTCGATGTAGACCGTGCCGTCGGCGGCGATCGACGCGTTGTTGACGAGGCCGCCCGCGCCGGCCAGCGTGGGCAAGCCCTGCAGCGTGATCGGCCCCAGGCTGGCCAGCGGTCCGGCAGCCGTGCAGGTCAGCAGGCGCGAGGCCTGGGCGGCGGACACCGAATTGCAGGTGTAGCCCGGTGCGCTGACGCTGGTGAGCGTGAACTCGCCCGCCGACCCGGGCAGCTGATCGATCACCGTGATGGTGCCGCCTGCGGGCAGGCTGTCGCCACTGAGGATGGCCGGCGTCAGCGTGAAGGTCGCGAGCTGGCCGTTGAGCAGCGTCGCGGCCGGCGCGATGGCCTTGGAGACCGTCAGATCAGCCCCGGCGACGACGCTGAACGAGTCCGAGGCCAGGCTGGGCGGCGGCCCGGCCGTGGACGCGTTGACGTTGCCACCGCCCAGGACACGGCCCCGCACCTGCAGGCTGAGCGTCGTGATCGCGCCGGCACCGACAGGGTCGACATTGCCGCAGCTGACCGTCTGGGCGGCGCCTTCGGGCCCGGCCAAGGTGCAGCCCGCGGGCAGCGGCGTGACGACCGCCAGCTCGGCCGGCGTCTGCACCGTCACCAACTCGGGCCCGGCCCCGGACACGCGCGTCACCTGCACCACCACCGGCACCGCCTGCCCGCGGCCGATGCGCGAGGGCACGTCGATC